>JBDGRL010000048.1:0-32698 GCA_042218065.1 Candidatus Magasanikiibacteriota bacterium
ACAAATCTTCTATTTTCTGCTTAACATCCTGCACTTTTTTATGGTCAATTTTTTCTTTTATCTTTTTTCTAATTTCTTTGCTGGCTTTAGTAAGCTGACTAACTTCTTGATGTAGTTCCTGTATTAGTTCTTGAGCTTTTTCAATCTTAGTTTCTACATCGACATCAGGATCATTCAGGATTTTTTGTGTATCTTTGTCCATATTTTTTTATTATTTACTCTTCGTATTTTTCTTCTTGCTGATCAAGCAAGCCTTCACACTCATCAATAAAGTTATCTAATGCTGCTTGAACTTTTTCTTCATAATTCTCTACATTTTTCTCCCAAAATTGCTGCCATCTTTCAGCACTAACTTCACCTTCTTGCTTTTGCAGATCAGCAAACTCCTGGGCTGACTCTTCGTCGAGCTCAGGAATCAATTCTTGCCCAACTCTATACTGAGCATGAGACATAAGTTTCGGCATAAAAGACTCTAGCTGTTCTTGATTTAGATTAGCTATCTCAGGATCTCTTTTTGCAAATTCTTTAATAAGGTACTGAGCCATTGGCCCCCAGTTATTAGCCTGCTGACCTTGATCTTCACTTGAATTTGACTGCGCTGTCATAGTTAATTTATTAATGTAAAATAAATTTAAGACTTACTTACCTTCTTCCACGACTTCTACACCTACTTCACCATCGTCATCAATGTATCTTACTAGAAGATTAATACCACACATATTACATTCTACAATATCATCTTCAGATAGGTCGGGATAGCTTGTTAAATCGACTTCGTTTTTGCACTCTGGACAAAAAAGTTGCATAATATTACTTTACTTATTAAGCTTTTATTATAGTAGCAAAAGGTGTTTATTTAAGCAAACCTAATATTGTGAAAACCCCCCAAAATAAAAAGCCGAAACTAGCTAAAAAATTGAATGTAAAAAATATATACTTCAAACGAGAAGATCTACACCCATATGGATCGCACAAGGGTAGATCAATACCTAAAATGATTAACCATTATTCAAAACAAGATAAAAGAAAGTTTGTAATATCCTCTTCTGGAAACGCAGCTTTAGCTGCAGCAAAAAAAGTGTTAGATGCCGAAGATGAAATAAAATTAAAGATATTTGTCGGAAAAAAAATAAATACTGACAAGTTAACAAAAATCAAGGAGCTCGCACAAAAATCTTCCCAAATTGAATTAGAACAAAAACAAAGACCAAAGCAGTCAGCTTTTCAAAAAAATAAAGAGTCGGACTGGGTGTATCTCCGACAATCTACTGACGATATTGCTTTGAAAGGCTACAAAATTTTAGCAAATGAGTTGAGTAAGATAGAAGATCTACAAGCTGTTTTCATCCCAGCCTCCTCCGGTACTACAGCTCAAGGTATATTTGAAGGATTCAAAGAAAATAAAAACAACTCAAAACAAATACCTGAAATCCACATAGTCCAAACCGAGTATTGTCATCCTATAGCCGAAGAGTTTGACCAAGATTTTCAAGACCAAGACAACCGCTCAATTGCATCTGCCATTGTAGATAAAATTGCCCACAGAAGAGAAAAAGTCATCGAAGCTGTAAAAGAAAGTAGTGGCTCGGGCTGGGTTTTATCTGATGAAAAAATAAAAGAAGCTCAAAATATTGTTAAGAAAAATACCGATCTGGATATATCTGCAAATAGTGCTCTTTCTATAGGGGCGCTGCAAAAAGCTAAAAATCAGGATTGGAGCTGGAAGGGATCAATTTGTTGCTTGGTTTGTGGGGAATAAATTATCTTTTAAAAACCCCCCTTCTAACTGAGTAAAATTAAAAACCACCTGACGCTAATCAGGTGGCCCCCCTTGAAAACATAATTACTTAAATCCTTACCACAATATTTTTCCATTTTTTATTGTTAAAAGCTCATAATGACCAGGTCCAGTTCTAGTCCACAGTAGTGAGTAATTATTTTTATCTAGACAAGCCATAATTGTAAAAAAAGTATTGCAATGTTAAAATTAGACAGAGTTAATATAAGAAAATAATTTAATATGAAACGACCTAATCTGAAACAAAAAGACCCAAAAATAAACCAACTAATAAAAGAAGAAAAAGAGAGACAAAACAACGGATTAGAGATGATCCCCTCAGAAAACCATACTACCGAAGCAGTACTGGAAGCCCTCAGCAGTAGACTCACAGATAAATATTCAGAAGGGTATCCAGGCAAAAGATATTATGGGGGGTGTGAAATAATAGATAAAGTCGAAACATTAGCACAAGACCGAGCAAAAGAAATATTCGGAGCTGACCATGCAAATGTACAACCACTATCAGGTTCTCCTGCCAATCTTGCAGTATATTTTGCTTTGATGGAACCGGGAGATACACTACTGGGCTTTGACCTTTCTCATGGCGGACATATGAGCCACGGTCTATCAGTAAACTTCTCAGGTACTTACTATAATGCAGTCAAATACGGCTGCAGAAAAGAAGATGGGCTGATAGACATAGATCAAATGAGAGAGCTGGCCCACGAGCATGAGCCAGAGTTGATAGTGACCGGCGGAAGTGCTTATCCTCAAGAATATGAATGGAGCAAATACAAACAAGTTGCAGATGAAGTAGACGCATACATGCTCGCTGATATGAGCCACGTAGCGGGCTTGGTAGCAGGTGGAGCTCACCCGAATCCGGTAGGTACGGCTGATGTAGTAACTACTACGACCCATAAAACCCTGCGAGGACCCAGAGGAGCTGTAATACTAGCTAATGGCAAGGAATCTACTCCTTTAAAAAATGTAGAAGAGAAAAAAGAAAACATTCCGACCCTGATCGATCGGGCCATTATTCCGGGCCTGCAAGGTGGACCACACAATCATCAGATTGCCGCTATGGCAGTCGTCTTCAAACAAGCTTTGAGCGATAGCTTTAATGATTACGCTGACCAGATCATTAAAAATGCTAAAACCTTAGCTGAAGAATTTAGACAAAGAGGTTATGAGATAATTACCGGAGGCACCGACACTCACCTGCTGTTGATCGATATCACTAGCAAAGACACTACGGGTAAACCAGCAGAAAAAGCATTGGGGAAAGCCGGAATTACAGTCAATAAAAATGCTATCCCGTTTGATGACAGAAAACCATACGACCCTTCCGGGATCCGTCTAGGTACTCCTGCCTTAACCTCTCGTGGAATGAAAGAGCCAGAAATGGAGCAGATAGCTGAACTGATAGATAGAGTAATTGAAAATATAGATAATGAGGAAGAAATTGAGAAAGTGCACCAAAAAGTGCAGAAATTATGTGAAGAATTTCCAATAAAAGAAGAATTCGGTTTTAAATAAAAATCCTCACCCGCAGTTGCAGGTGAGGCCCCCAAGATTACAGAAAGGAAAAAGAACTAAACCTTACCAAATAGCAACTCTAAAAAGCTTGGTTTTTCAGGCTGCTCTCTTTTTTTACGAACTATTCTAGCCGTAAAACCATGCTCAGTTTCTTCAACTCGCTCGGTATCATAATTTTCATCCCCTCTGATAATAGCAATGCAGTCTTCTACCTCAGTCGCACCTTCTTCTTTCTTTTCTTTCTCGAAAACTTCAAAACCAAACATAAACACCTCCATGCTCAAGTTAAACTCCAACTCACTTTTTTATTATAATACATCTACTTTTATAAGCAAATAGATAATTTAAAAAGCTTGAAAACTACCAATTCAACCAAGGAAACAATAGAACTTGCTCAAAAGTTTGCTAAAAAAATAGATGCAGGTGATATTTTATTACTTGAAGGCGAACTGGGTTCAGGCAAAACCACTTTTGTAAAGGGGGTTTGTGAATACTTCGGAATTAATGAATCTGAAGTCCGTAGCCCCACCTTTACCCTCATGAATACCTATACAACCTTGAAACACCAAGATCAAGCGGAGCAAATAGTACATATAGACACCTATAGAATGGACGAACCGCAAGAGTTGATAGATATAGGGATGGAAGAACACCTAGATGATAAAAATTCTATTGTGTTAGTAGAGTGGCCTGAAAAAATTAAAAATTTAGTGAAAAAAAGGAATATTAAAAAGATAAAATTTAAGCATCTAGAAAATAACAGAAGAAAAATTAAAACTACTTAACTAATAACCGTCCCCTCAAACTCTTCTCCATCAAACACCTTCTTTACTCTCTGCAAATCTGCAGCATCGACAATAGATACCTCCAATCCAAGCTCTTGTGCTTTCTCACTAGCTACCGGATCGAAAGGAGAGTGGATTCCCGGCTCCCACTCATCAGGAATGATATCCTCTCTAAACTCCTGCCACGAGATGGACTGAATTGGTTCAGCGTCTTCATATTTAGACGGATCCTTATTATATACATACTCTACATTCGATAGGTTTATCACCTCTTGGGCTCCATAACTTTCCGCCATCAATACAGCATCGGTGTCAGTTGAACAGCCTGGTTTCCACCCGGATGCTACTATTATCGGCTTATCTGTTTCTACTTTTTTTGTCGGATCTTGGACTATCTCTTCATAAGCATAATCCTTAAAAATTCTTTTTACAAACTGAGCATTCAGCACCGTAGCATCTATACCCATCCAGTCCAGCTCCTCTTCAGAATACCCATTCACCCCCTCTAGAGCATTTTGGTACCTACGTGCAGTATCTCCTCCTCCTATAATAAAAACAAATGTAGAGCTTTTTTGCTCTACTTGCTTGACGATTAAATCTCTAAATTGTGTTAAAAAATCAATATTAAAGCCGTTTTCCGGCGCTATTATTGAACCACCGATTGATAATATTTTTCTCATGTGTTTTGATTATGTTGTTTCAAGTAACTCTACTACCAGCCAGTTTCCGGCCGAAAGTAGCAATGCTCCTACTACTGCCGGCCAAAAACCAGCTACTGTAAGACCTTCTACAAAAGAAGCAACAAACCAAAACAGCAGTCCGTTAATCACAAAGGTGAACAGACCCAGAGTCAAAATATTCAACGGAAGAGTGAAAAATACCAGGATCGGCTTCAAGACAGCATTTACCAGCCCCAAAAATACAGCGGTAATCAAGGCCATATAAATCCCCGACACCTCTACTCCGGGCACCAAATATGCTATGCCTAATAAAATTAAAGCTGTAAAAACCCAGCGAGCTAAGAGATGCATAAGAAAGTAGTTTATAACTCTCCAATATGATAAAGTAAAAAAAGAAAAATTGCAAGTTAAACCACACCCTTATCTTTATGGAAACAGAAAATAGTAAATATTGTCCACACTGCTTACCTAAAAAAAATAAATATCATATAGAAGAGAGAGTTGATTTTCTTGTAAATAAAGCATGCTATTTTTTCTCCAAGATTTCGATGTCCCTAATCTCTACTTCGATTTTTTTAAGATTATCACAAAAACTCTCAGTTTCACTGATTAAAATATTATCTGCATTAAATTTAGCTGAGCACGAATATGATCCAGAAGAAAATAGGCTCCGCAATAGGGTTTTAATATTTTTTAAAAAAGGAAAAGAGCTTGGCTTGGATTTAAGTGCAGTTAAGATTTTAGGTTACTACGGTGATGAGTTCAGACTTAAGCATAAAGGTAAAACCTTCTATTTTCCCGGAGTTCCTATAAAAATTAACGATCATGGTAGTTTTGATGCAGATATAAGAGAAAAAGAAAAGTTTAAAAAGTTACTTAGGAAACACGATTTTCCAACTCCCGATGGCGACACTTGTTATACTTACTCCAAAGCAAAAAAGATAAAAGAAAACCTGGAGTACCCATTAGTAGTTAAGCCAGCCGATGGGTCTCTGAGTGCTCACACTTTTATAAAAGTAAGTTCTGATGAAAAATTCAAGCAGGCATTTGAAATAGCAAGACAATTCAGGTTTAAAGTTATGATAGAAGACTACATACCCGGCGACTTATTTAGAGCTACAACTATAGGGCAAGAGAAGGTATATGTGTGCAAAAAAGAACCAGCAAACGTTGTCGGTGACGGACAGTCAAATTTAAAAGAGCTAATAAAAAAGAAAAACTCAAATCCTAAAAGAGGTGGTGTAAATCAAAGAAATACAACTTTGCATAAAATTCCTAATAATGAATTTTTGAATAAAAACTTAAAATCAAAAAATATTACTTTAGATTATGTACCAGATAAAGAAGAAAAAGTTTATCTACATGACAAAGCAATATTATCTCAAGGATGCGATGTAATCAATAAAACCACAAAAACCCACCCAAAAACTAAAGAGATGCTTATCAAAATTTCTAAAATAATAGATAATAACTTGATTGGCTTTGATTTTATTTGCACTGACCCCTCAAAACCTCCGAAACAGCAAGAATTTGCCATCATAGAAGCAAACTCTTTCCCTTATGCTGATATGCACCAGATACCCTCTCATGGTTCTGCTGAACCAGTTGCTGAAAAAACTTGGGAAATGGTTCTGGATAGACTCGAGCGAACCAATTGAAATATTCACTTTTCATCCACGACTTCATAACTATCCTCAAAAACTCTAATCATAACATCCCCATCCTGGTCTGTCCTCCAGATTTTACTCCCCAGCTCCCTCAATCTTTTTACTACTATGTAAGCAGGGTGGCCAAAATCATTATTTTTTCCCGCTGAAGCTATGCTAACTTCAGGCTTTACCTTTTCGATAAAAAACTCATTAGATGAGCTATCACTTCCGTGATGACCCATTTTGTATATATTTGCTCTCAATTCTTCATTGTATTTTTCTGATAAATATTGCTCTAGCTCTTTTTCTGCGTCTGCAGTCATAAGTAATTCATTATCCCCTTTTTTTAAAGTAAATACTATTGACGTATTATTCGTATTTTCTACTCCTACAGTAGTAGAAGAATGACTACTTTCACCTAACCTATGATCCGGGTAGAGAAATTGAATCGTTGAACTTGCTATCTGAATCTTTCTTGGTTCATCGATGATTATATAGTTTGCATCCTCTTGCTTATATTGATTCCAAAAAACCTCCCAAAATTTACTATCTTTTTTAACTCCATTGTAAATAATATTTTCTACTTCAAATCTTTTTAACAAATCGATACAGCCTCCATAGTGATCTAAATCAGGATGTGTAATCATAAGATAATCAATAGTACGGTCATAAAACCACATTACCTCTCCAAGCCCATGTAAGACTCTACGATCTTTTGAACAATCAACCACCATTTGTTCACCATTACTAAACTCAAAAAATGTAGAATCACCTTGTCCAATATCTAAAAATACAACCTTCAGGTACTTTTTATCACTAACATTATACTTATACCAACGTTTTATCTCATCAGTATTCAAAATTAAAACCCAAGCTGTAAATATAAGCAGTAAAATTGTAAGAAATATTTTTACTTTCCTCATGACGAGGTAGCCTGCTTATTATATAGCCAGGTGAACATTAAAATATAGAGTATTATCATCAACCACAAAGGCAGGGTAAATTTCACCGAAGCAAAAGAGAAGCTTGTCAAAAATTTTACTACCTTTGTAACATATTCCAACCCAAATCGACCAATCCAGCTTAAAACCTCAGCTAAAGGAAAATATATAAAACTAACCACAACAGATATAAACCCCAATATTATAAGACCAGGTACTAGCCCGATCACCAACACATTGCTAATCGGTGCTACTATAGACGCCCGACCAAACATATACAAAGTCAAAGGCAGAGTAGTCGCTATAGCCGCAATAGTAGCAGACAAGGATTCTCTCATTTCTAGAAAATTAGGCACAAAATCAAAAAACTCCTTTACATCATCCACCAAGTAAATCAAACCTATAGTTGCCAAAAAAGACAACTGAAAAGCTCCATTCCAAACAAGTACAAAAGGGTTTGCTAACACCATTAATGTAGCAGTAAACACTAATACATTCAGCACAGAAGAGCTTCTACCCATTTTCTTTGCTGTAAGAACCAAAATACCCATTATACTAGCACGAACCACAGAAGCAGACATACCGGTAAACACCATATAAAAGATTACACCACAGGTAACCAGCCAAAAAGCTTTATTTCTAGGTATATAAAAATAAATACAAAGTGACATCAAAATCAAAGAAATAATAGTCACATGAAAGCCAGATATGGCTATAATATGAGTAATCCCGGCTTTATTAAATTTTTTCTCTAAGTCTCCCAACCCTTCTCTATACCCATACAACATCCCAGCCATAAAACTTGCATAAGGTTCATGCCACAGTTTTGTCACCTGTTTAGCTGCTTCTCTTTTTATTGACAAAATATAACTCATAAGAATATTACCGCCACCTTTGTCTAACTTCTTAATACTTGCATATCTACAAATAGAAAATACATCGAAATTAGCCAAATACATATCGTATCGAAAACCTTTGAATGGCTCAGGTTCTTTTAATTTACACTTAACCAGAAGTCTATCTCCATATCTATATTGAGGGTATAACTTATTTCTGAGCAAAACATTGCCATCAACCTCATCATCTTTTACTTTTTTTGCCTCCAATATATATTCACTGCCACTTATCCCTATCTCTGGTTCGCTGGCCACCACAGCCTTGAAGGAGGTATATTCTCCATTGTAATTAGAGATATTTTCAGAGCCTGGAAAGCCATAACTAAAATAAAAAAAACCGAAAACGAATAAGCTAAGAGATACCAAAAAGAATCGCCACCATTTGTCTTCCCAATGTAAAATAACCAATGAAACAAGAACAATAAATGCACAATAAGCATAGAAAAAAGGCAAGCGTTTACTGACAGTAACAGAAGCAGTAGCAACTCCGACTAAAAAACAAAAGCAAAACGCTAGAAACGTTTTGCTTTTGGAGTTTATTATTTTTTGGAAAAAATTTTTGAACACAGGCTACTTACATGTTTTTCCTTATTATAACAAACTAACATTAATTACTGAGTAGCGATCGAAACCAAATTACCTTCTACATAAATAAACTTCTCAATTTCTTCATTTTCAAGATACTTCTGCACCTGTTCTCTACCCACCACTATATCCCGCACCTGATCTTCGTCAGCGTCGGAGGGTATCTCCAGCTCATCTCGCACATTGCCATTTATCTGCACCGCGATCTGGGTAGTGTCCTCCTGTAGATAATCTTCCTTATAATCTGGCCATTCGCTGAAGCTTATGGATGGCTCATTTTCCAGTACCTCACTGCTTAGCTCCTCACACATATGAGGAGCAAACGGAGACAAAATTTTAATCAGCTTCTCATAGTGACGCTCATAGATTCCATCTAGCTTATTAAGCTCATTTACACACTCCATCATTTGGGCTATAGCCGTGTTAAAGTCCATGCTTTCTATATCCTCATCTGCCTTCTTTACAGCTTTGTGTACCTCCTTGTTAGCAGTCTGCTCATCTTCATCAGATAGGTCCTCTGATATATTATCTTGGAGTCTCCATACACGCTCTAAGAATCTACGAACTCCCTTTAGTCCATCTTCACTCCATTCTGCATCCTGATCAAACGGCCCCATGAACATTATATAAGTACGTACTGCATCGGCACCGTACTCCTCTACTACCTTATTTGGGTTTACCACATTGCCCTTGGATTTACTCATTTTCTCTCCTCCTTCAGCTAAAATCATACCGTGGCTGGTGCGTTTCTGATATGGTTCTTTAGTTGGTACATATCCAGCATCATACATAAACTGGTTCCAAAAGCGGGAATAAAGTAGATGCAGTGTAGTATGCTCCATACCACCATTGTACCAATCCACGGGTGTCCAATAATCCAGAGCTTCTTTTGAGGAAAACTCCTCGTTATTTTGTGGATCGGTATAGCGTAAGAAATACCAGCTCGATCCAGCCCAGTTGGGCATCACATCAGTCTCCCTTCTAGCATCAGACCCACATCTAGGACACTCGGTCTGTACCCACTCTTGCACTTTCGATAGTGGCGATTCTCCCGGCTCATCTGATGGCTCATAATCCTCGAGCTCAGGCAGCTCAAGGGGCAGATCTTCTTCTGGGACCGGGATCCAACCATTATCTCTAGAACGTTTAAATTGATCTAATAATTCTCTGTTTTTTTCTTGCATAAAGTGACCATACTCCTCCCAAATACGAAAATGCCAACCTTCATCTAGATCATAGGATTCTGGGTTTATGTGAGGATCATCATCAGATAAAATTGCGTTCTTGCTATAGACTAGATCATCAATTTTGCTCCAATCAATCTCTCTGCTCTCAAAATCTTTCAGAGACTCAATATCGGATCCGGGCCACTTGTCTTTTAGCTCTTGCCAGTGCTCTTCTTTAAACTCCCCTATAGCACCTGCAACAGAATAAAAGTGGCCTATTTCCTGTTCGGTCTCCTCTATAAGATAAAGTGCAGCTCTAGCCCCCAAACTGTGTCCAATAATTACATCATTTTCATCCAACTTTTCCATATATGGCTTTAGCTCTTCTAGCCAAGATTCAATCTCTGGACTTTCATTTTTACTCATAGTAGGACGATAGACTTCATCAAAACCTTCTTTTTTCAGTTGTTCTTCCATCCACGGAAACCAGTTACTATCTCCATCTGCTTCAAAGCCATGAATAATCAAAGCTTTTTTGTCTTTTTCTTCACAGCTCTCACAATGCACAAGCGGTATAGGCTCGCCCCAGTATCTCTGACGTGAGAACACCCAATCGTTAAGCTGATAGTTTACGTCTTCTCGGCCGAGATCATTTTCTTCTAGCCATTCTATTATTTTTTCTTGGGCCTGTTTTGTTTTTAATCCATTTAAAAAGTCTGAATTTTTATTTTTACCATCTCCACTAAACACTTCTGTTTCTTCTTTCTGTTTATCTACTGGTTCAACCACTTCTTTGATCTCTATATCTTTCTGCTGAGCAAACTCATAGTCTCTCTCATCATGAGCAGGAACCGCCATTATTGCTCCGGTGCCGGTATCGTTTAAGACGTAATCAGCAACATAGATCGGGACAGACTCACCTGAGGCGGGATTTACTGCCTCAATACCTTCCAACTTCTTGCCTGTCTTCTCATCTTGCAGCTCTTCTCGCTCTAGATCGGATTTAGTTTTTGCTTCTCGGACATACTCTTCCACTTCATCCCAGTTCTCTATTTTATCCTGCAAATCCTCAATCAACTCATGCTCAGGTGCTACTACCATGTAAGTTGCTCCAAAGATCGTATCGGGCCGGGTGGTAAATACTTCCAGATCATAATTAAGTCCTGCAATTTGAAAATCAATTTTTGCTCCTTTACTTTTTCCGATCCAGTTTCTCTGCTGGGTCTTTGCTTGTTCGATATAATCTACATCTTCTAGTCCATCTAACAGATCATCGGCATAATCGGTAATGGAGAGCATCCACTGCTTTACATCTCTCTTCTCTACCCTGCCATCGCAACGCTCACATTTACCATCTATTACCTCTTCGTTGGCAAGGCCGATACTACAGTCAGGACACCAGTTTATTGGTTCATTTTGCTTATAAGCTAGGCCGTGTTTGTAAAGCTGAAGAAAAATCCACTGAGTCCACTTGTAGTATTCAGGTTCGGAAGTGGTAACTTCTCTATTCCAATCGAAACTTAAGCCAAGAGACTTTAGTTGATCCTTGAAAGTTGCTATATTCTCATCCGTAATTTCTTGAGGTGGTCTACCTACCTTAATTGCATAGTTTTCTGCGGGCAGACCAAATGAATCAAAACCCATCGGATAGAGCACATTTTTTCCTTCCATTCTCTTTTTGCGCGAAATTATATCCATGCCGGTATAGGAACGAGGATGGCCTACATGCAGACCACTTCCAGATGGATACGGAAACTCAACTAAAGAATAGAATTTTTCTTTATCCTCGTCTTCATCTACTGAAAAGGTGTCATTTTCTTCCCAGTATTGTTGCCATTTTTGTTCTATTTTATCAGGGTCGTATCCTTGCATTTTTAAATTATTTATTAAGCTAATGGTTTAAAAAAATTCTAATAGCTCTGAATGTAAATTAGGATTAGCAACCACAACATCCTGCTCTCCTCTGCTCCACTCTTCACCATGACTATTAGTAACAGTAGCACCTGCTTCTTTTATTATTTTCTCTAAAAATTTCTCCATATCCTACATTCTATCAGTAATTCTCTCAATAGCAGTCACAAATGCCGCTTTTCTGTCTGAAATATTATATTTATCTTTCGTCTTATAAACCGAATCAAAAGCACTTGTCATAATATCCTTTAATCGTTCTAGTATCTTATTTTTACCCCATTCTTCATCTTGTCTATTCTGCTGCCACTCAAAAAAACTGACTGTTACACCTCCTGCATTAGCCAAAACGTCAGGTACAACTGTGACATCGTTGTTTTGCAAAACCTCATCTGCAGCTGGAGTAGTTGGACCATTTGCTATTTCCACTATAGCATTAGCTTGTATCTCTTCTGCATTATTTTCATTGATTACCCCACCTAAAGCAGCAGGCACCAAAATATCGACATCAAGCTCCAAAAGGTCTTCGTTGCTTAAAAGCTCAGTATCTTTGTCTTCATTTGTATATGCTTGTAGATTATTTTTTTCTTGTTTATGTTCAACAGCCGAATCAATATCAAGTCCTTCCGAGTTATAGATCGCTCCTTGTGAATCACTAACCGCTACTACATTATATCCTGCATCTCCCAATAGCTCCGCTACTTTACTTCCAGCGTTGCCGAAACCCTGAATAGCCACTGTAGTACTCTCACTATTCCACCCCTTCTTTCCTGCAAGCTCTTCTATAACATAAAAAGCTCCTTGCCCTGTTGCATAACTGCGGACCTTGGATCCACCTTTTTCCAATGGTTTTCCGGTAATTACTCCTGGCGCTGATCTATCCGCTTGTTTTTCATACTCATCTCGCATCCAGTTCATAATTTTGGCATTAGTATACACATCAGGGGCGGGAATATCTTTTTCAGGGCCTATTACTTGCCAGATCTTCTTGATATAACCACGACTCAATTGCTCAATCTCACTTTCTGATAACTTTTTCGGGTCAACAATCACACCACCTTTGCCTCCACCAAGAGGTATATCGACTACAGCACACTTTATCATCATCCAAAATGAAAGCGCTTTTACTTCTTCTTTATTAACTCCAGGATGAAAACGAATACCACCCTTGTAGGGACCCAAGGCATTGTTATATTGACTTCTATACCCTTTAAAAATCTCAACTTTCCCATCGTCTTTTTTTATGGGTACAAACACCTCTAAAACCCGATCGGGATAGCTCAAAATTTTCTTAACACCTTTTTCTAAACCTATTATCTCCGCTGCTTTGTCTAGTTGATTTAAAGCGTCTTGAAAATGTTCTTGGGACATGCTTAGAAGTATTAAAGTTAAGGCTTATATGTTAGAAAAAAATAAACACATCACAAATGTGAATAATCTATAAATATTTATCAATTTTCTCAGTTAAATCATCTTTCGACACTTCACCAACCATTTTATCCACCTCTTCACCGTCTTTAAAAATCAAAAAACTGGGTATCTTCAAAATACCCAGCTTGTCAGCTAACTCTCGGCTGTCGTCTATATTAACTTTAATTGTTTTTAGACGATCTTCATATTCTTCCCCAATTTCCTCTATTATAGGATTCATTTTTTCACAAGGATTACACCAAGGTGCCCAAAAATCTACCAATACGGCTTTATCCGTATTTGATAAAACTTCTTTTAATTTTTTTGCAGTAACTTCTTCCAAGGTTTTTTGTTGTTATTTTTTATTTCTTATTATTCCATATCCAAACTTTTCTCTTTGGTTTCTGTTTTGTAAAAATCAAGCACATCACCTTCTTTGATCTCAGTTTTGCCCTCAAATCGCACACCACATTCTTTTCCTGCTTTTATTTTTTCTACATCTTGTTGTCCTTGTTTCAGGTTTGCTACTTTACCTTCACCTACCACCTCTCCATCACGTTTAACCTTTACTTTCACTCCTGGTTTCACAAATCCTGTTTCTACCCTGCCTCCTATGGTCATTGCTCGACTTTCTTCACTAAATATAGCCAAAACTTTTAAGTTTCCGGTCTTCTCCACTATGGTTTCAGTCTCAAGTAAATCTTCTAGCTGGTCTTTGACCCACTCAGTAATATCATAAATTACATCATCAGTCTTTACATCCAGATCTTTATCCTGTATTAGCTCTTCAGCAGAATATGTTGGCTCAACTTGAAAACCAACCAATGCTGCATTCCCTGCCTCTGCTTTATTTACATCATCTACTGTAATATTCCCCAAGCCCTTACCGGCTATTTTTACTCCAACTTCTTCATGTTCCACCTCTTCAAGTGTGCTCACTAAAGCCTCTAATGACCCTAGAACATCTGCTTTTACGTATAAATTTAATGTATTTTTATCTTCAGACTCTCCGCTATCTATTGTACCACTTTGAGCTCCGGTCTGCTCCATTTCTTTCTCTCTAGCATCTACTTTCTCAGCCTGATCTGCCTTGGATACATCAAGTATATCCCCTACTTCAGGAGTAACGTCAAAACCGATCATCTGAGCCGGCACTGAGGGGCCAGCTACCTCTATATCTTCTCCTTTATGGTTCCACATGCGTCGCACATTACCATAATTGGACCCGTTGATAATGAGAGGATCCCCGGTCTCTAAGCTCCCATTTTGTATCAAAATAGTGGCAACCGACCCCATTTGTTTATCTTTATGCGACTCAATCACCGTACCTACTGCAGGTACATTCTCATCAGCTTGTATCTCATCTTCATTCATATCGGAAACCAACAAGATCATATCCAAAAGATCATCTATATTTGTTTTTTGTTTAGCTGATATTTCAACCATTGGTGTATCTCCTCCCCACTCTTCAGGTATTACGTCTTCCTCGGAAAGCTGTTTCTTAGTTCTCTCAATATCTATATCGTTCTTATCTATCTTATTAATTGCAACGACAAATGGAAGATCTGCAGCTTTCATTATCTGAATTGCTTCTTTGGTTTGAGGCTGAACGCCATCATCAGCCGCAACTACCAAAATTGCTATATCAGCAACCTTAGCACCTCTACTTCTCATTACTGTAAAAGCTTTGTGTCCGGGAGTATCGATAAAGGTCATCTTTTTTTCTTGTTCGTCCTCCGGATCTTCCCACACCGCCTGATAAGCCCCTATATGTTGAGTTATACTTCCAGCTTCTTGATCTATCATATTTTTTTCACGAATTGTATCCAATAGTTTCGTTTTTCCGTGATCAACATGTCCCATTACAATTATTACGGGAGGTCTTCTCTCCAGGTTGTCGCTTTCTTCTAAAGACTCCCTGAGTACTTGACCATGTTGCCCCCCACCTGCATCGACCTCAGTAGTGTCCTTTTTTTGCACATCATAATCAAGTTCTTCAGCTACTATAGAAGCAGTGTCGTAATCTAATTCTTGGTTTTTATTAGCTAAAATACCCTCATCCATAAGATGGCTAATAAGTTCACTCACCGGCATACCCATCTTTTCTGAGAGATTCTTGACAGTAATAGACTCAGGAAGTTCAATTTCTCTTTGATCTACCTGTTGTTTCCTAATCTCTTTCTTTTTTTGTTTAATCTTCTCTTGCTTTTTCTTCTTCTTTTTCTCCAAATCTGCCTTGATATCACTCCATTCTTCCATTACTTGCTGAGCTACATTATCATCTATTTTTATTGCTTTTTTTCCAATGTCATATCCATACTTTGGAAGAATTTTTAGAAGCTTATCCTTATCGGTATTCAATTTTCGTGCAAGTTCGGTTACATTCATGAGATTAAGATTCTATTTATTATCAGAGGCATTATATAAAAAAGTCTAAGTTAAGTCAATTTATATAACTCAGACCGTTGAAAAACTTACAGCAATCAGGGGGGTGCAGGGCTAATTCTGAGCTGAAGCCTTCAGCTTGCCTGACCAGCGAAGCTCAGAAATAGTCCGAACCCGGCTTTAGAATAGTTTCTCAACGATCTCATAACTAAAACCGCACAACTATTCATTGTGCGGCTTACTTTAAAATTTTATTTTAAATTTTTACCCAAATTTTTCCTCGTACATGTCAATAGATTTTTCGATCGCTTTATGAGCATCCTCTTTTCCTTTATAACCATGCACCGTGACCTCATTCCCTTCTCCTTGCTTTAGCTCTTTATATGTTTCAAAAAAGTGGGCATATTCTTTTAATTTGTGGTCGTTCAAATCCTCCAAGTCTTGCACGTCGTCCCAACGACGATCTTTTTCAGGAACACCCAAGATCTTAAAGTCTGATTCCCCTGAATCAGTCATCTTCATTACTCCTACAGGCCTTATCTCCACCTTAACCCCTGGATGAATCGGAAAAGTAGAAAATATAACGGCATCCAGTGCATCTCCATCGTCCCATAAGGTTTGAGGGATCATCGCATAGTCAAACGGGTAAGGGGACGAAGTATAATTAGCTCGATCTAGTTCAATCATACCGGTCTCTTTGTCTAACTCATACTTATTTGAAGATCCTTTAGGAATCTCAACTATGCTATTTATGACTTCAGGCACCTCTTCTCCTCTCGGCACATCATGTAAAAAATTTGGCATAAATAATAGGTTAATTTGTAAACTGCTTAAATAATAGTTAAAAAACCAAAAAGATTCAACCTTAATCATTCTCAATACCATAATGCTCCCTCCTTTTCTTGCCCAATATTACATAACCCTGAGTCTCCAACCATCTGCCTATCGTCAACATCTCTACCAACCCATAAAATTCACATAACGCAGTAGAAACGGGGTGTGTTTTTTGCTTGATGAAATTCAACACCTTATTAGTATATCTCAAAAAAGTAAAGTCCTCTTGTTGTTGTAATTTTTCATAAAATTCATCGGGGTGTACTAAAAAACTAGCCCAAAAGGCTGCATACATCTTCTCAATGTCAAAACCGGCTTCCAACAGCAAATTTTGAAGCTCTTTCTTACTATATAAGGAGATATGAAATTCTGCATGAGGGTCTACGTTTACACCCCTATTTAACAAGTACTTCCGGATCCAAGCGTGTTTTCCTACTTCTGATTCACTAAACATCGCTAAACTCCCATCTTTTTTCATAACTCTATTAATCTCTTTGAGCCATTTTGGTACATCTTCTACATGACCCAAAACATCCGAGCTAATAGCAGCGTGAAAATGGTCGCTAGGAAAAGGAAAACTATCACCATTATAATGTTTAACTTCAGCATTTACCCCATAGTGCTTTAGTTTCTTCTCAGCGATATCAATCTGTAGCTTTACTACATCTAAACCAACAATCTCAACCTCTCTTCCGAATATTTTTTTTAAATCCACCAGTGTTGCACCGGTTCCACAGCCAACATCTAATATACGAAAAGGCTGGCGCAGATCTTTTTCTTTGTAATTCTTCTTGGCCTTCATCAAGTACCGATACAAAAAGAATTTCTTCGGGTAGAATAAAAGCTTAAACCAATCCCATGGTTTTATTTCTGGATCTGTAAATACAGGATCAGCATCCCATATTTCCACCCCTTCATCTTTTAGTTCTCCCCAGCCTAAGTTTTCTAAGTCTTCTTTTTTATTCATTAGATTATTTTTGCCATATTATTTTATCAAAATACTCATTAAGATAATAACTAGATCGAAAATGTTTGTAGTCTGATTGACAGGATAAAATTTTAGTGATACAATTCAACTAGATATTAATTCATGCCATCCAGATTGGTTACAGACCTAAGATTGTAAATACTGCACTAAATTAACTAAAAAACTAAAAGATGAATTACTTCTCGTCAAAACTAAATACGCCCAAGATAAGCTAAAAGTTGACATTTTGACAAATGGATACCATCTGGCATGGTGGTAATTGTTAAACTATGTCCATTACTTTAATAATCATTGGTTTAGCCATACTACTCGCTGGCCTTGGCGCAGGTTATTTCATAGCTAAAAAAACAGCGGAGTCTCGTGCTGAATCCAAGGAAGCAAAAGCTCAGCAAAAAGTCAAGGAGGCTGAAAGTAAAGCAAAAGATATAGTATTAGAAGCCAAAGAAAAATCAATAGAGATAATTGATGAAGCTAAAGAAGAAGAAAAACAAAGGAAAGAAGAGATTAGAAAAGCCCAAAATAGGGTGGAAAAACAAGAGAAACTACTTAAAGATAAAGAAGAAAGACTAGAAGAGGAAAAAGAAAAACTTGACGAAAAAGTAGAAGAGGTAAAAGAACTGAAAGAAGAGCTAAAAAAGAAGGAGGAAAAGAAAGAAGAAAAATTACAAGAAATTTCAGGGTATTCTAAAGATCAAGCTAAGAGCATAATGTTTGAACAACTAGAAGAGGAAGCTAGTGAAGAACTACTGTCACGAAAACTCAAACTCGATCGCCAAAACGATGAAGAGGTAGAAGAAAAAGCTAAAGAGATACTGATTAATGCCATGGAAAGAACCGCTTCTTCCCACGCTCAAGACGCCACATCTAAAGAGGTTGAACTACCTAGTGATGACATGAAAGGAAGAATTATTGGTAAAGAAGGTAGGAACATAAAGACGATTGAAAAACTTACCGGTTGTGAGTTGGTAATTGACGATACTCCTGAAAGTATAATGATCTCAGGTTTTTCTCCAATTAGAAGAAGGATATGTTATTTAGCACTAAAGAAACTGATCCGAGATGGGAGAATTCAGCCAGCAAGAATAGAAAAATATGTAGAAAAAGCTAAACAAGAGCTAGCAAAAGATATTAGACAAACCGGTGAGGAAGCTTTGCATGAACTAGGTATTATAGATGTAGAACCTCAACTAGCTTCCATAGTAGGCAGACTTAAATACAGAACAAGCTACGGACAAGAAGTACTGACTCACTCAAAAGAAGTCGCTCATATTTCTAAGATCATAGCCGGCGAACTAGGGATGGATCAGGATAAAGCAAAAAAAGCAGGTTTCTTCCACGATATCGGGAAAGCACTAGACCATGAAACAGAAGGAACCCATACTAAGATAGGCTATACAGTGCTACAAAAATACGATGTAGATGAAGATATAGCAGAAGTCGCATTAACTCACCATGATTCTAACCCACCTCTACTTCTTACTAAACTTGTAATGGCGGCCGACGCAATTTCAGCTTCCAGATCAGGGGCTAGAAGTGATTCTTTTGAAGAATACATCGAAAGGCTCGAAAACTTAGAAGAAACTGCAGGAGATTTCCCGGGAGTAGAAAAAGCTTATGCTATAGAAGCCGGGAGGGAAGTAAGGGTATTTGTCACCCCCGAAGAGGTAGATGATTACGAATCTTATAACTTAGCCCAAGAAATAGCACAAAAAATTGAGTCTGACTTAACTTACCCTGGAGAGATTAAGGTTACTATGATAAGAGAATCAAGGGTCATTGAGTATGCCCGATAGTAAAGGGATTGTAATTTATAATGACTAAAAGTTGAGCCTCTGTAGATATTAGAAAGCAAAAAGACTTCTGTTTGAACAACTTTGAGAAATAATATAAACTGTATTGACAGAAAATGCGTAGTTTTATAAAATAAGTTTAGATTAATTCAATTAATCACATTCCTATGCGTATTAACAAAATTGAGTTGGCTGAAAAAATTGCCGACGAAGCAGGTACCAGCAAAAAAGATGCAAAAAATATGCTGGATGCATTTGTAGACGTCACTATTGATGAGCTACAAAAAGGAAACGAAGTAAGTGTTACCGGTTTTGGTAAATTCAGCGCAAAGAAAAGAGCAGGTCGGATGGGTGTAAACCCTCAAAACCCAGACGAGAAAATCGAAATTCCAGAGGTAACAGTACCTAAGTTTAAAGCTGGTCTTACTCTAAAGAGAGCGCTTAAAGAAAACGAATAAATAAAACCTTCATCTCCTCACTTGTAAAATTAAGGTACAAGTGAGTTGTATAAACCACCCGATTTGCGGGTGGTTTTATGCCGCCATCGTCTAGCCTGGTTTAGGACGCTAGGTTCTCATCCTAGAAACACGGGTTCGAATCCCGTTGGCGGTACTAAATTACTAAATGTCAGGGTAGCTCAGCTCGGTTAGAGCACAGGAATCATAACCCTGTTGTCGCGGGTTCAAATCCCGCCCCTGACACAAAAAAATAAGCCACCCTGTTAGGGTGGCTTTTTTGAGTGACTTATTTGTGAGAGCTAACTGTTATCTTCTTCGTATTCTAGTATTAGTTTTATACTGAATATTTTTTAAAAACTCTATTTCTTACTGGGAGGAATCTGATAATAATCTAAAAGAAAATCAGTAATTTTACCAAAAGTAGGCGCAGCTGTACTTGCGGAAAAACGACGATCAGGTTTATGGAATTTTACTAACAAAACAAATTTAGGGTCATTAGAAGGGGCAAAACCTACAAAGGAGTGATTAGTATCTTCTGAGTAACCCCCTGTTTTTCCCGAAATTTGAGCAGTACCAGTTTTGCCGGCAACATAGTACCCCTGCTCACCTGCTGTAGCAGCATGACCCTGCTTTACCACACTTGTTAACATACCTCTAATCAAAGATGAGGTCTCTTCTGTTATAACCCTATTTCTTGTTTTTGGTTCTCTTCTCTCTACTTTTCCACTCTCATATTCTATTTTTTTAACTATATAAGGTCGTGGTAACTTTCCATTATTAGCAAGAGCAGAATAGGCTGTAACCATCTGAATCGGAGTTGCAGTGATACCTTGTCCAAAAGAAGCGGTAGCTCCATAACAACCAATCTCATCACCTTCTGTTTTATACAAAGAGCTGATATCACCGGGTCTTTCTGTATTCAACCTTACACCAGTTTTAGTACCAAAACCAAAATCTTCTATATACTGAACCATGTCTTTTTTCCCCAGTTTTTTCGCTACATGCACCATTCCTGTATTAATTGACTTCTCTAACACTCCTGTCATATCGGTTTTGTCGTACTGCTTTTCTCTAGAGTTTCGGATCGGTGTCATACATAAATCTTTTATCACACCCGGATCTTTAAACTCGGTTTCTGGCTCAATTACATCCTTATCCAAGGCAGCAGCCATTACAATCGGTTTAAAGATCGATCCCACCTCATATGGCTTATAGATCGTAGAGTTATTATACTGACTTATAGTTTCTACTTCACTATATTTATTTGGATTAAAATCAGGTTGACTACACATAGCCCTGATCGCACCAGTTTTTGGGTTCATTAAAATTAAAGATGCGCTTTCAGCCTTATATTTCTCTTTTGCTTTACGCAATTTTTTACACGCCTTATATTGTATTGCTCTATCAATAGTTAAAGTAATATCAGCACCATCTCTAGGCTCTTTAATATCACCACTCATTGTAGGGATCCAAAACCCCGAGGCACTCTTTACCCCCTCGATAAAACCACCTTTTCCAGACAATTCCGAATCCCAATAACCTTCAGCACCATATCTTCCAACCTTCTCACCTTCTTCATTTCTGCCAACAAAACCCAATATCGGACCTGCAAAATCACCTTCAGGATAATAACGATAAGATTTGCGCACCGTATTTATCCCTGGCAGATCTAGTCCTTTTATTTTCTTTGCCTTTTTTACCCCTACTTTGGTTTTAATAGGGATGTATGGATCCTTTTCGTTTTGTATTATTTCTTCAATTAACTTTTTTTTAATTTTTGATTCTGTTTTTTTATCATTTATTTCTTTTTGTTTCTCTTTATCTTTTTTTTGATCTTTCTGGGGTTTATTATTTTTAATCTCTTCTACAGAAATTATCTCAAAAACTTTATCTATAGCTTTTTCCGCCTGAGATTCACCCTTTATATTCCTAGCATTAGCAAAAACCAAAAAATAATCTCGATTTATTGCTACCGGATACTTGGTACTTGCCTGCACACCTTGGGTATAGATTTTGCCTCGTTCTGGGACTAGCTTAGAATAAATTTCATGTGAACCCTTAGCTAAAGCAGAATAAAAATCGTGCTTAAAAACCATTAAAATAGTAAGCCGACCTATTACTGCTAGGCCGGCCAATATAAAAGCTCCTGCTAAAATTCGTGCTCTTTTAGTAAAATGATTAGTCTTCTTCTTTTGTCTGTACTCAGAACGAGGCATCAAGAACAATTACATATCTATACTGAAACTACTCCTGGTTAGTCTTATTGTCATCTGCTTCAACCTCTTTAATCTCAGCCTTTATACTATCAATATGATTATTTACCAATCTTACTATAACTTTCTTGGTCATATCACTAAGCTCCTTCTTATTTGCATATTTTTCTGCTACCTGCTCTATAACCTCCCTAAAATCTTTCTCTGATAAATCTTGATAAGTTTCTGTATCTTGCACTTTTTGTTTTACCTCTTCATAAACATTCTCCGCATGATTTATAAACTTATCTCTCATATTTTTTCCTTTTTCTGTAGTATTGAGCCACATGGCTCCTGCCCCTAGAAGGCTACCCAAAAAGATACCTTTTGAAAATTTACCCATAATAAGATTATTAAATATTACTAAGTTTATTATAACATGTTTTGATAAACTTTAATCAACTCATCCGTACGGTCCGACCAACTCAAACTCTTTGCGGCCTCTCTCGAAGGTTGATTTACATCCACGTCACCGTCTAAAAATTTTAACAATTTCCTACTTAAATCTTTTGAGCTACCAACCTCAAAAGTCGTACCTGATTTTTTAGCAATTGTTCTAACTCCAGGTAGATCACTTGCAATAACCGATGTACCACAAGCAAATGATTCCAGTAATACTAAACCAAAGGCTTCGTTTTTACTCTCTGAAGGCAAAACCGTAACATCTGCAAAAGAATAAAAATCAGAAAGATGTTTTTCTTCTACGAAACCTACAAAGTTTGTTTTAGATTCAATACCTTTTTGTCTAGCAATTTTTTTAAACTTACTCTGCAATTCTCCGCTACCTACAAACACAGCCTGAAACTGGTTTATTTTATCAGATATTTTTCTCAAAGCCTCTAATAATACCGGAACCCCCTTAAATTCATGAGCTCGATCCATCCCACCTACAAACAAAATAGTTTTTTTATTACTGTCTAAATCAAATTTATCTTTAAATTCATCACTGACTGGTGTAGGTTGAAACTGATTAAGATCAACCCCGAAAGGGAGTTCCTTCCATTTTTCCTTATGATTTTTAAAATTTTCTCTTGCAAAACTATTCTCTATATAATCAAAAGTGCTGGCTATCAACTTATCAGCACAAGACAGAATTCTTCGCTGATAAAACTTGCGATACAAATACAGAATTATCCCCTTTATTCCGCTACTTGTAACATCCATATGATAAGTTATTACCAAAGGAATGCCTGGGTTTTTCTTCTTCCATTTATAAACTATCCTATCAGTACCAAAAAAAGGGTAGTGCAAGTGAACTATATCGAAATTATTTAGATCCTGTTTTATTTGCGGTAAAAATGTTGCATTTTCTACCGAGATAAATTTAGAAACCAACTTTTTGGCTGGAAATTTAGGCTTAACTTTTTTTATATTTTTACCTTCCGGTCCTCTGTTTTCATAATCAGGTGTAAAAACCACAACCTCATGCCCTTTTTCTTCTAATCTTTCTGATGTCTCTTTTGTTACTTTTCCAATGCCCCCACCATAGGGTGGATAAGCAGGTGTTATATAAGCAATTTTCATGATTAGTCTTCCTCAATGTCTTCCAGGGCTCGTTCACGAACTATCTTAGTTAGGTCGCGGTTTAAGGTTTCTACTTTTAAATTAAGTTTAAATAACAGATAAAAAACCAAAATAATAGCTAAATACAACACAAAATCTGCCCCCCTGCCAATCCCGAACTTATTTGCTACAATAGTCGTTACCTCCGGCTTTAAGACAACAACATCAGCTGCCACCAAAAATAAGAGCCAAAATAAAGTACTCCTTAAATTCAAACGCCCTACTCTTCTCCGATTTAAAATTGTAAATATACCAATGAAGGAAATTGCTACAAAAATTATCTGAAATAAAACCATGTGCTTAGTTAATTTATCTAATTTAGATTGGTTTCAGAAAATTAGAAAAATAATTTTACCCTACAGAAAGCACTGATGTTAAAATATCTAACCTCAGAGAAATCTCCCCAAGACTAAGTCTCTGAGCACACTAACTCCGCCCAATATGCTCTGTCCGTAATTTTCGTAGCTAACCTTAGTAGGAAATTCTATGTATTCGAGTCCTTTTTCCTTAACTTGCTTGGGAATTTCTGTAGCATGAGCCATTCTGTCTTGAGTAATCTCTATCTCTTTTATCGCAGTTTTAGACAGTATCTTAAAACCGTTGTGTACATCTGTCAAAGAAAGGCCTGTAAAAAATGACTCTATAGACCTTGCTATAGGCAAAAGGAAGTATTTTTTACTCTTAGGAGTCTGGGATTTATCATCTAAAAATCTGGAACCAAATAATATGTCTGCACCTGATCTTTTTAATTTTTCAACTGCTGGTTCAATATTCCCAACCTCAAATTGGCCGTCTCCATCAAAAAATAGAAGAAAGTCTGCATTTATTTTTTCTGCGTACTGCCTGCCTGTTTCTAAAGCTGCCCCTTGACCTCTATTGATCTCATGAGTTACTACTTTGGCACCGCCTTGTTTAGCAGCCCTGCTGGTATTATCATCAGAACCATCATCTATCACCAAAACCTCATCGACCTCTTTTTTTACCCCTTTTACTACATCAGAAATATTTTCTTGTTCTTGATAAGCTGGTATTGCCGCTAAAAGCATATTATTTTTCTAAAGAGTGGAGCATCTCCTTGTTGGCAATCGTATAATCAATTGTTTTTTGTAAACCTTGTTCAAGCTGTACTAGTGGCAGCCAATTTAATTTTTCTTTTGCTCGGGTCAAGTCCGGTTTTCCTTTTTTTGTCAAAAATACTAGCTCATCCTCAAATCTTATCTCCGAGTCCGAATCAGTCATTTCTATAATTTTTTCAGCAATCGTACTAAATTTATACATGTTATCTGAACCTAGATTAACACAACTCACCTCTGGTCCCGAGCTCATAAGTCTCATTAAACCATTCACCAAATCAGTAATATAGCACATAGAATGATGCAACTCTTCATCTCCATAAATTTTTAAATCATTTCCTTCAAGGGCATCTAAAATGAAGTCAGGTATTAATAAACCATCACGCAATGGCATACGAGGCCCATAAGCAGTAAAAATCCTGGCTATCTTTGCATCCAAATCATAATAGTCCCGATAAGTTTGAACACATGTCTCACCGAACCTTTTCCCTTCATCATAACACCCGCGAGGCGACATGTGATTGACAACACCCTTATCATCTTCACTAAAAACTTGTTCATCATGGTCTACAGACCCATATACCACTGAACTGGAACCAAAAACATATTTAGCTCTATACTCTCTAGCTAGCTCTAATGTATTTAACATCGCTGCAGAATTTGCCCGCAAAGTATCAATCTTCAAATCCTCAAAATCCTTAGGACTGGTAGGACAAGCTAAATGATAAATTTCTTGGACTCCTTGGTGAGATATCTTAAACTTCTGCAGCTCATCAAACATCTCGAGATTAAAAGATTCACTTACATCTTGGCGAATGAACTCAAAATCAGGATATTGAAGTAGATGATCAATATTATACATGCCAGAGTTCGTGAAATTGTCCATACAGATAACATTCGCTTCATCTAAAAGCTCTTCACACAGATGAGACCCGATAAAACCAGCCCCACCTGTTACCAACACGTTCTTTTTGTCAAATACAGGATTATCTGGATCCATATTTATTTATTTTTAAAATCTTTTTTTTAATTTTTAAGTGGGATTAAAAATGAGTCCAAACCAGGACTCGATACTTCTTTCAAAATATCACCTTCTCCGCTCCAAGCTCGAAGTTTTTGCCCTTTTTCAGGAATAGTTATTATCTCATCTTTACTATCGGAGTTAATATCACCAATCAAAGTATCAAAATCTTGTCTATAACCAGGATCATAAGAATAAAATCTCCTTTTTATAGTACCATCTTGTTCAAGATAGCCCAAAAGCGGCTCCGAATCTTTAAACGAGCTGATGATCAACTCCAACTCTTTGTCATTATCTATATTACCTGAATTTATCTCATTTCCCGAAAAATAAACTTCAAACCTTTTCGATTCAAACAAATTTGAATTTAAAAAGCTTACATAACTTTTTTTCTCACCTTGAGCCAAAATTGCTATTTTATCTTTTTTTATTGAGTCCATTATGGTAAAAGAATTAAGAGCATCATTGAGTTTTCTTTCTTTTAAGAGCAGACCATCTTTACGGAACATTCTTAGAGCAGACCCTTCATTATCAGAATACCCAAACACCAACTCATCTACCCCATCTTGATTAATATCGCCAAACCCAACTCCTTTAATAGAAAAACCAGGTTGAACTGTAGAAAGTACAGAAAAGGAATCAATTTTTTTCCAGTTACCTGAATTGTTAGATAAGATTTCTGCTTCTATCTTCTCATTTTTTTGAATTAAAACTATCGTCTTCTTGTTTCCTTTTTGAATCTTTTTTACTCTATCTTTTCCATCAATCAAGTTAAAAAAATCAGAATTTAGCTCCGATTCTGAAAAAATGACTCTATTATTTTTACCTCCCTTATTTACTGTTGTTAAGCCACCAATATTGGTATCCGTCTCAAGTCTTTCCCATGCAAAATCTATCGCTTCATCAGCTTGAACCAGTCCGGCTCCAAATAAATCTCGATACTTTACTTCATCTTTCTCTTTTTCTCCATACGCAGTCTTAAACATAGCATCATAAATTTTTTTGGGACCCCAATCAGGTTGTATGGATTTTATTAGTCCTGCAACTCCACTTACAAAAGGAACTGCAAACGAGCTACCGGACCAGCCGCCACCAAACTTTTTATCTAAACCAAAACCAGGAGCATATCTTACTGTTGAAGACAAGTTGATTCCGGGGGCAACTATGTCAATGCATTTTGAGCCAAAATTAGAAAATCTGGCCAAGTGTTCATCTTTTGTGATAGGGTTTACACCCAAAATCTTCTCTTCTTCATCTTCAAAACTAGAATCCGCACAAACTGGTTGTCGTGGATTTTTATTTAAATTTCTTCTCCTGTTGCCGCCTGCAGCCACCAACGCTACTCCATTTTTATATGCATAGTCAATCGCACTCTCAATATCTTGCTTTTCCTCCTCATTATCCATATTTCCAACTAAACTAAAAGATATTACATCTGCTCCATTGTTTACTGCGTATCTGACTGCATGAGGGAAATTTTCAACCGTTCCAGCACCATCATTGTCAACCACTTTCAAATTCATCAAACTCACATCCCAGTTTACTCCCGTGCCAGCCAAGCCGTTATCCCCCTTAGCACCGATCAAACCTGCTACAGCTGTTCCGTGATGAACGGTTTTTTCGCTTACCTCTCGAAGGTCAAAAATATTTGGTCTAGGGTTATTGCTTCCCATTTCTTCCCTTTGGCTTATCTCTCCATCATTATTATAATCCTCAGAAACAAAGCTCCACCCCCAAACATCATCAACATAACCATTACCATCATCATCAATATTGTTTCCGGGGATCTCATCTCTGTTCTTCCAGGTGTTTTGGATCAAGTCTGGATGAAGATGATCAAATCCATTATCTATCACAGCAATTACAGTAGATTTTGATCCTGTAGTTTTATCCCAGGCACCCTTTAGATCAACCTTTTGATATTGCCAGGGCAAAGGGTTAGCACGAGGATCATTCGGCATTTTTGCATGAACCGGGTTCAAAGCTATAAGACTAATTGCCAGTAAGCTCAGGATAAATAAACAAAAAGTAAAATTTCTCATCTGTAAACTGTTTACTCAATAAAAATTATTTTGCAAAAACAAGTGTTTTGAGATAATATGTTAGCAAGCTTAATATATTCTAGCTTAAAGAAAACTTAAAATCAATGCACAACAGAATTAGCTGGAAAAAAATTTATTTGATAGTGCAAGATTTGGCGGGTTTTTATATTGGATTATGGTTGGGTCTGGCATTGCGCCACTTCTCTATTCCAACCTCTAGTGAATACTTCAGGCATTTACCGCTTTTCTCTATTATTTTCATGATTTGGGTCGTAATAAACTATATCAACGAACTTTACGATTTAAACAGTGAACCAGAAAGTATAGATTTCTATAGAAAAATTTGGGAGTCAGCTGTATTTTCTTTAATAGTTGGAATAGTATTTTTCTACTTACTGCCTTTCAAAAATATTACACCAAAAACCATATTACTTTTAGTTACGATCTGTGGGTATCTAATTGCTAATTTATTCCAAGTCTTTTCTTTTAAGTTCATTTTTCCAAATACGTCCAGTCAAAATTTGTTGTTTGTAGGTGCTACTAAAGAGGTAGAAGAGCTTATTGGAATATTGGGGGACGACCACTTCTTCTACAATGTAAAAAGCATAATTACCAAAAAAAATAACACGGAAGAGCTACCACGAGAGATAAAGAAACATAAAGACGTATCTAAAGTTAAAAAAATAATCAAAGATGAGGATATAGATCAGGTCATTTTAGCTCCTCATCTTAAAGGAGAAAAGCAATCTGTAGAAAAACTTTATGAGATATTATATCTCCCAGTAAAAATAAAAGACCTCAATACTTTTTATGAAGAAATTACAGGAAGAGTTCCACCTTCCACTTTCAAAGAGGCTTGGTTCTTAGATCATATGAGAAATCTGCAAGAGCCATCCAAGCTCTGGATCAGACGTATAATTGATATAGCATTTGCCTTATTTTTAGGAGTAATTACATTGATATTATTTCCGATTATTGCTTTGGCTATTAAGTTAGAATCTGAAGGACCAATTTTGATAAGTCAAGATCGTGTCGGCAAAGAAAATACTGTATTTACAATGTACAAATTCCGATCAATGTATGCACTATCGGAAGAAGGGTTGGCAGAAACCGATGGACCGCAATTTACAAAAAAAGATGATGATAGAGTGACAAAAGTAGGCAACTTACTACGCAAGACCAGATTGGATGAGCTGCCACAGGTTTGGAATTTACTTAAGGGTGATCTTACACTTATAGGGCCCAGACCAGAAAGACCAGAAATATCACAAAAACTAGAACAAAAAATGCCATACTATCCATTGCGCCATATTATCAAGCCCGGAATCACAAGCTGGGCTGTACTACATCAAAATTATACGGATACCTTAGAAAAATCACTCCAAAAACTTCAATACGACTTATTTTATATCAAAAATAGATCCTTCTTATTAGACCTCTCTATAGCTTTAAGAACAGTCAACGTAGTAGTAAGAATGATGGGGCAATAAAAATTTATTTCATAACTTTTAATCAAAAGATTGAAAAACTTAGAGACCGTTGAAAAACTGTCTTAAAGCACGGGCTCAAAACTTATCCTTCTATGATTATTTGTCAAAATCTCATTCTCATTTCATTTCGAGGTTGGAGTGCTCACTTCGTTGCACCCTCCAAAACCCGATTTTTGACAAATAATCATAGAATAAGAGAAGTAAGACTCATTAAGCAAGCTGAAGGCTTCGGCTTGGAAGGTGTTCTGCACCCCTCTGAATGTGTGATCTTTCCAGAGGTCTTACTTATCAAATTCTAATAAGTCGATATTTTTGTTATAATTTAATCATCGATCACTCGTCGACCTTTCACAAGGAGGAAAAAATGAAAAAACTCACAAAAATACTGATTCCGGCTTTGTTTTTATTCGGTGTAAGCTGTAACTTGTTCCGAGATACTGACAGTATCAAATGGTCAGCTCCACCTACGATCAATAAAGATACTGCCGACAGTGAAGATACCTACTCAGATGACACCAAAAATAAACAAGACACCAAGACCCAAAAGAATTGTGTCGAACTGTCCGGAGAACCTTGTAGAAAAATAGATGGTAAATACTATGGAAAATACGAATGTACTAAAACAGGTAAAACTTGGTGTAATCCTACTGCAAACTGTGATATAAACTTAGATTTTACAAAAGTAAGTACTACTGATGAATTTTCAATGGGACCAAGAGAGCATAACAATTGGAATGACACCAAAAAAGTAACTACTAAAATCAATAACTCTTTCAAAATACAAAAAACTGAAATTACGCAGTGCCAATGGATTGCTGTCATGAAAAAGAATAACTCTTTTAACTCTAACTGTAGTAGTTGCCCTGTGGACAGAGTCAACTTAATTGATGCTATAAGCTTTACTAATAAACTATCGAGACTCCATAACCTCGATAGCTGCTATAAATTTTTAGAGACAAAACCACAACCGCACAACTGCAAATCAGAGAAATACTGCGAAGTTCCGGGAGTGGTTCCAAAAATTGAGTTTAAGGGTGTAAATTGTGAAGGTTTTCGTCTGCCGCTAGAAAGAGAGTGGGCTTGGACTCACAGATCGGATACGACTGAAAAATGGGGAGGATATCATTCTCCCAAAACAGTAGCATGGTACAAAGAAATATCAAAAGGGGAAACTCACCGAGTCCGAGAAAAAACACCTATTGGTAATATTTACGATGGTCTAGGGAATGTTTGGGAATGGACCTGGGACAAATCAAGTCCACTGAGGTCATTCGGAAAAACTAAAAGGTATCCACCACTTTGTGAATCAGGAAAAGGAGTGACTATCCGTGGAGGCGGCTACTCAAACAAAAAAGAATTTGTAAAAGTAGGAACAAGCTTTCCGCTGTGTCCGATGAAAAGAAGGCACAATACCGGGTTTCGCATTACACAGTCAGTGCCATAATTATCAATCACCAGTATTTTTGTATCAATTTCGGCTCTTTTAATTTAACTCAAAGATAACACACCGCAGGCTCAAACTTGGGTCTGCGGTTTTTATTCTAGTCTAAAATCTCTATTTTCTTCTGGGGTTTTCAAGCTTTTTCCTGCTTCAACTTTTCCTTGGATTTCTTTTACAACAGTATTAATTGCTGTTAACTCTCTTTCCAACTTATCTTTTCTATCAGACTGATCTAAACTATTCCAGGCCTGATCTTCAAATACTACCGGATCATCCATTGAAGCAAAAATATCAGTCAATTTCTCAAATAGTCTCTCAATCCTTTCTTGACTTCTTTCGTCTTCGGGTTTATCTTCTTCTGCTTGCATATCTTTAAGAGTTTTCAAAATTCCTCTAGCAGCTAACTCCTGGTCTTCCATACCACCAACATCATTCATATGCTTATCAAAACCACCTAAATCAACCAAATCTTCAAGTGAAAATACCATACCCGTATTTCTAGCAATGCTAGCGATTAATTCATGTTCATGTAAAAACTTATCTATATCTCCTATTTGTTCTCCTTTACTTAACAGCTTCTTAGTCTGTTTAACTGCATCTTCTATAGTACCCTCTTGCAGATCCTCATCTTCATCTCTTATGGTAACTATTTGCTCACCACTTTGAAGCTTCTCTTCTATCTCTTGTCTCTGGTCTTCAGGAAACTTCACATCAAATGATCGGTTTAATATTTTAACGTGATCTTTTTCAATATCTTCTCGTTCAGCCAATTCATTTAAAATAGCAATAGGCCCATTTAGTCCAGCTGTCCAGCTATAGTTCTCAACTCCTATAGGTATCACCTCAAAGGAAAAGTCATTTTCAGAAATCAACTCTTTCACATTTTTCAGAGTTTCTCCATTTTGCTCTTCATCTCCTTCTTTATTTACTGGAATAAAAATACCATCCAATTGTGGAACATCTTCTTTAAAGTCTTCCAATCTATCAAATAAACCTCTTAGATCCTTTTTAGATTTACCATAACTTCTTATTACTGAAATTAAGCTATCTTTATCTTCTTGTTTCAATTTTTCTTTTAATTCATTAAGTGCTTCTTTTGCTTCTTTGTCTAACTCTAAATGAGGTGATTTTTCACCTTCTTTTTCTATTGAACTGATAATTTCTGAAATTTGATCTTTGTCCTCCTTGGATTCGGGTCGTGAAATATTTGAGTCTGGTTTTCTTATCATAATTTTATTTTTTAATTTAATGAAAACTCTTATTTTTCAACCCCCCACTCCTCCATCAATCTATCCATACCTTCTTCAAACTCCACTTGAGGTTCCCAGTCTAGCTCTTTTTTTGCTTTAGAGATATCAGCCTCAATAAACCTCATTTCCCCGGGGCGTTCCGGAATTCCGGTTGTAGGACCGCCTATAATATCAGCAATTTCATTTACACTGACTTGAATGCCTGATGCTACATTGAAAACCTCTCCACTAACACCTTTTGCCTGCCAAGCTCTCATGTTTGCTCTAACAACATCATCTACATAGATATAATCCCTTGTTTGCTTGCCGTCTCCTACTATCGTAAGTGGTTTGTCTTCTTGTTTTTGACGTAAAAATTTAGGTATAACCATTGGATACCCCCCTTCTGCTAATTTTCTAGGCCCAAAAACATTAAAGTATCTCAAAATTACTGTATCTAGGTCATATAATCTAGAATACAAATCACAATATCTTTCCCCCATTAATTTGTGGAGTCCATAGGGGCTTTTAGGATTCTCATCCACATCTTCACTAATAGGCAGCTCTTGGTCACCATACACAGCGCAAGTAGAAGAAAAAATAACCTCGTCTACATCCATTCTATTTGCGGCTTCAAGTATATTTAAAGTGCCGGTAACATTTATTTTATGTACGTCTACCGGGTTCTCAACTGACAGCTGTAGTCTAGGCTCAGCAGCAAGATGGAACACTACATCCACATTTTTAAAATAAGACTCTATTTGCTCCAAATCTTTTATATCGGCTTTATGAA
>JBDGRL010000049.1:0-2851 GCA_042218065.1 Candidatus Magasanikiibacteriota bacterium
GGTAGTAGTATTTTTGAGGGTAGCGATACCAAAAAATTAATTTAACATACGTGTTACTGTGATTTATGACTGTAATGAGTGTTTTATTTTAGTTTTCATTTATGCTATCCTTACAATAGGTTATCTTGCAGAGTAGCTAAAAATTAGATGATTAAATTAAAATCTTACATAACACAGTAGCAAAGAGAAAATGAAAAACAAATACTTACCTTTTGCTACAATAATTATCTTTGCTTTATTTGCACTTACTGCAAGTTGTTCTAGCAGTAATTTATTTGATATTAATCATACTTTCTTTAGTGCACAGAATTCTTGTCATACCACTTCTTCCGATTTTAAACCTACTGAGAGTATGGACTTTACTGCAGCGATACTCAAAGACCAGTCCCAAGCCCAGGACGAGTTTTTAGGGGCTTTAAATTCTAATGATACGACCGGCGGCTTGCTTGCTATAGCGGTCACAGCTGTTTTTGCTCTCTTTCTTGTTTCAAAAAGGAAAATACTTCGTTTTATACGCAAAACACCCCGTCTGTTTAACAAGTGGGTTTATCTGTTTAGAAAGGGAATACTTCATCCTCAAATTTGGTAGTTATTTCTTTTAGCTTAACCTCTATACAGTCTGTTATTTAATACAGACGTGTTTAGTGATCATAGCTTTAGCAAGAAAAATTAAAACTAAAGAAATTGCTAGAGTTTAGTGTTCGCGAATCTTAACTCATAACTATCAAATAAAATGTCAGATGGATCATTCTTCGATAAGTTGGACTCAAAACAGTCCTTCTATTTCGGAATCGGTGGAGGATTGTTGGTGTTGTTTACGCTCGGATTCTTCGTGATGCTCGGTATTATGTTGTCGGGCGGGAGTATCGGATCAAGCAGCGGCACTCAGGCTGACGGCGGCTCTCAACCCACTCCAACACGGCCTTCACAACCTTCTAAACCCCGCCCCTCAAGACCTTCTGCCGGTGGTGGAAATGTTGATATTGCTAATGTTTCTAAACAAGGTGAGCCCGCTATAGGAGAAAAAGACGCACCGGTTACTATGGCTTATTGGTACGACTATCAATGTCCTTTCTGTAAGAGATTTGAAACTAGAACTTTATCTAAGTTAGTTAACGATTATGTAAAGAAAGGAAAATTGAGAATTATATTCAAGAACTTTGCCTTCTTAGGTCAAGATTCGAATACGGCGGCAATAGTCTCGGAAGCAGTTTGGAGGACTAATCCGGATAAGTGGTTTGAGTGGCACAAAAAGATGTATGAAAAACAAGACGGAGAAAACAGCGGCTGGGGCAGTAAAGAAGATATTCTGAAGATGACGGAAACTATATCGGGTATAAATGTTAGCGAAGTGAAGCAGGTATTGAACAGTAAGAAATCACAGCTGCAACAGGAGGCAAAACAAGACAAATCCGAGGGAAGAAAGTTCGGAGTCAGAGGCACTCCCGGATTTGTACTTGAGCAGAAAAGTATCAGCGGAGCTCAGCCTTATCGTGTCTTCAAATCGACGATTGATTCTAACTTGAACTAATGAATGTGACCGATCCGCTGAAGCATATCTAGATGCAGTGCACTAAAAGAGATCAGAAAATAATTTATTCACAATAATAACACAATCATGAAAAAAGCTTTAATCGGACTTACTATAGCAGTTGTCGCCGGTGGTGCTGTGCTATTTGGTATCTCACTGGGGGGAAATTCAAATGGCTCCAGCACGAACGGTTCAGCTACAGTCTCCGGTAGTTCAAATGCAGATAAAGTAGTAGAAGTATCCGGAACTGAGTACAGTTTTTCGCCCTCGAAGATCAGGGTAAAGAAAGGACAGAAAGTAAAAGTAAAATTCACTAACACCGGTAGTATCGGACATAACTTGGTAATTCCTAGCTTGAATGTCGGCTCGGAAGTAATTGGACCCGGGCAGACGGATTCTTTTGTTTTTACCGCCGACAAGTCGGGTAGCTATCCGATAGATTTTGAATGCAGTGTACCCGGACATGCTCAGTCGGGTATGGTAGGACAAGTAATGCAAAGCTAGAATGAACAAGCCCCACCATCCCCATTTGGTGGGGCTGTATCTGGATTGATCGGAGTTTAAAAATTTAGTTTGTTATTTATTCTTAATAATATCTTATGCGCAAGTATCTATTTTCTTTTTCAGCACTTTTATTGGGTATAGTGCTGGTGGGGCAGGGCTGTGCTTCCCAGTCGGGACAGAAAGCACCTACTCAACAGAACGGAGAAGTTGAGCCGCAACAACAAAAGCAGGTTCAGCAGCCCCAGGAGCAGTCAGAGCCTAATCAACAAGCTAAACAGAAAGAACAAACCCAACAAGCTAAAGATAAAGTTGTAGATACTATCGGCTCATCAGCACAAGTGGAACAGAAGGATACAAAAGAACAAGCTAGCTCAGCAGTAGAAAAAGTTTCTCAGGCTCCGGATAAGACAATTAGCTTGAGTAATTATCAGTTCTCTAAGACTTCTCCGAGTTTTTCAAAAGGAACAGTGGTAAAGTTCACCAATAAAGGTGGCACTCATACCGTATCCTTGGATTCGGAGAATATAAATAAAACCCTTGCATCAGGAGACAGTGTAACCTTACAGTTTAACGAGAAGGGCACTTATCAGGTGTATTGCAGTTTTCATGGTAGTGCCGGAAGCGGTATGCACAGTAATATCCAAATTGGACAAAGTGGCGGTTCCAATGTAGATAATACTCAAACGTCAAATACTGATAATACAGAGCAATCGGATACAGGCAGCTCCGGAGACTATGGTGGGTATTACTAAATTCAGTTTATCAGTGATGTTGATAAGTGCCGTCAAAGAAAGCAGTGTAAATTTTTGTCGTGTC
>JBDGRL010000005.1:0-64362 GCA_042218065.1 Candidatus Magasanikiibacteriota bacterium
TCTATTTAGCAGCTCAGTCAGCTCTTCTGATTCTGGCGCCTTTGTGTTCGATACTCAAAATGATTTGGACAAATCAAGTAATGTGTTGACGGTAAAAGAAAATGGGTCAAGCTATCTTGATATTACCGGCACTGGCACAACTACTGTTTATAATGATTTCCTTGTAGGAACAACTACGGAAAATATAACTACATCCAGCTTCAATATGAACGGAGATGATGCTTATATAAATGATCAGCTCGGAGTAGGAAATGAAATATTTGCAGAGAATGCTGTACATGTAGGTACTAGCTCACTCCATCTTACAGGTGATATATCCGGAGGAAAGATTAGAATGGATCAAGGCCCTCTTAGTATAGAATCGCAAGGGGGTAAGTTAAGCTTAAATAATAACTCAAATAAGAATATTATAACTGGTAACGGAAATTTTGGAATAAATACTACTACTCCTGATGAGGAGCTAACAGTTAAAGGAGATGTCAATTTGGCTGATGGTTCTCTTCAGATAGCTTCTAGCAGTACTTCTGGTGCTGGATTTGTTGGTGTAAATGTAGCTTCTCCTGGGGTTTATGAGTTCGAAGCATTAGGCGATATACGTTTAGGACAAGACTCAATTAAGATCAACTCTACTACAGATAATGTAGGTATAAACACTACTTCTCCTGATAAGCAATTAGTTATCGATGGAACCACTCAGGCGGATGGTCAGTTAAATGTTAGTGGTACTTCTAAATTTGACTCTAGTGCTAGTTTTCAAGCTACTAGTACATTCAATGCTCCAACTAGATTTAACAAAGCAAATCTTTTCCGAGGTAAAATAGGTAACCCAGAGAAGTTAAATAATATTTCTGACTCGGATAATAATACAAGTCTTTCCGAGCCTGTGGATATAGATGTATCCGGAGATTATGCCTATGTAGTTGCTTCCAGCAGTCCTGCTTTACAGGTAATAGATATTTCAGATCCAAATAATCCAACCACTACTGACAGTATAGGGTCTGGTATATCAGATTTTTCCAACCCCCAAGAAGTAGTTGTGAGAGATAATTATGCTTACATAGCTGTTCATAATAGCAATAATAAAAATCTTCAAGTTATAGATATTTCTAATCCAAGTAATTTAAAAGAAGCAGGTAGTTTTTTTAATAAAGCTGCTACCGATATAGCAGTAAAAGGTAATTATGCGTTTTTAACAGAACCAGGAGGAACAGTAATAGTAATTGATGTTTCTGACCCGACTAAAATTGATAGTTCAGGTCCAAGTGATGACCAGGTAACAACTATTAATAATGGTTCTAACCCTAGGGAAATAGAAATATCGGAAAATTATGCATATATTGCTTATACTGGCAGTGATGAGCTTGAAATTTCAGATATAAGTGATCCTAAAAACCCTAAATCTATTTCTATTACTGGTGTAACACTTAATAACCCTGTTGATATAGAAGTATCAGGCAAATATGCTTATATAGCAACTGGACCGGAAAATTTGGAGATTTTAGATATTTCCGATCCTAAAAACCCTGAATCAGTCAATATAAAAAGTCTTGGGGTTGTACCAGAAGATATATATGTGTCAGGAAGGTATATTTACATAGCTGAAGCTGATGGAAACCTCGAGATATATGATGCAGGAAATGATCCTTCCAGTCTTACTCAGGTTAGCAGAACCTCTTTCACTTCTCAGAGCAATCAAATTCAGAGCAGTCAAATTTTAAGTGTACATGTTGCAGGTAATTACGGTTTTGTTGGTGGTTTTGACCAAAGTACATTCTTTACTATTGACTTGGAGGGAGCTGACATATCAAATGCAGAAATAGGCAACGCTAAGATTTCAAATCTACAAGTAAAACAGCCGGCTAAATTCAGCGATAGTCTAAATGTAAATGGGGGGCTTTCAATAGGCTCAAATGGTCTTATGATCACAGGAGGTGACTTTGCCATGGGACATGCAACTTCTAGCTTATCAGTAACTAGTAGTTTACAGTTTAATGATACAGCTGTATTTGAAAGTACGGTTAGTTCTTCCGATGCAAATTCTTTTGTATTTGATACTCATCATAACATAGACAAATCTAGCAAAATTTTCTCAATAAGAGATAACGGCTCCGAGATATTTAATATAAATGGTGCTGGTACGTCAACCTTTAAAGGGGGTGATGTAGGAGTAGGTACTAGTAAACCTGATGATTTAACTGCTAATCCGGATATACATATAACAGATGGAGCTCTTTGTGTAGACGATGATAGTTCCTGCCAAGATAGCCTGAATCCAGGTGATATAGCAGCAGTCAATACAACCATACAAAATGCAGATCTAGCTGAGTTGTATGCAAGTAAACAAAACCTAAAGTCGGGTGAATTAGTAAAATTAGATGATAATTCCTCTGGCAAAGTAAAAAGGACAAGTAAGATTTATGATAAAGGCCTCCTAGGAGTAGTATCAAGCGACCCTGGAGTCTTACTGGGCAGTTCTGCATCAGGAACATATCCAATAGCCCTTTCTGGTAGGGTCCCGACAAAAGTAAACGACTCCGGTGGTGATATCCATGTCGGAGACCCGATCACTGCTAGCTCAGCTGACGGGGTGGGCATGAAAGCAGATCATTCTTCTCAGATAGTAGGTTATGCCCTTGAATCCTTCACTGGCAGCGGTACTACTACTATCAACGTCTTTATAAGCCCGGAAGAGAAGTATAATGAGGATGAGTTTAAGATAGCTAAGGGTGGTAACATAGGATTTGGGACTACGACTCCTGAATATAGGCTAGATGTGGAAGGTACAGCTCAAGCTGAGCTGTTCAAATCGAGCTCTTCAAGTGCTATGAGTGATTTAGCCGGAGGTTTGACGGTCGGACCGAAAGGGTTTGTGCTGGAAGGAGGCTTTACTATGAGCAGCGCCAATCCTTCTATAAGCTCTACTAATAAGCTAAACTTTGACTCTACCACCTTGTTTGAAAATAGTGTCACTTCCAGTGATGATTACGCTTACATATTCAACACCACTAATCAGCTCGGGATAAGCAGCAGCACTTACCTGATGTCGATTCGAAACAACGATCAGCCTCAGCTATCAGTAGCTACCAATGGTGATGTGCATGCAGGCGGCACTCTCTTTGCTGATGGCCTAAATACAAATGAAAATGATCCGGGCGATCTGGCTGAAGAGGTGAGCATAAAGCCGGGACAAAGTGTTGAGCCGGGAGAAGTATTGGTAGTGGATTCGGATAATGTAGATACTTACAGGGAAAGCAAAAAACCTTACTCTTCTGCTGTAGCAGGAGTTGTATCGACTGACCCATCTATCACTATAGGTGGCACAAAATCTGATAATAAGGCAGTGATGGCAATGGTTGGCAGAGTACCGACCAAAGTTACTACAGAAAACGGTGAGATTAATCGAGGGGATCTGCTAGTCTCTGCATCCAAGCCTGGTCATGCCATGAAGTATGATCCTTCTGCGGATATAGATAATACCGCTATATCCTCGGTCGGAATAGCGCTTGAGAGTTTCTCGGGCTCAGAATCTGAAACTTCTACAGGCAAAATAATGACTTTGGTGAAATCTGGTTGGATCTCAAATTATGGTCAAAGTATAACCAACATCAAAAAAGACATTACACAAATTGCTAAAGCAAAAGGAGTCAATGTAAATAACAAGCCTTCTAAGTTAACTGTCGAAACCTCTGACAGCGGAGATATAGAGTACAAGAAACATGGAAACTTAGACTTGGCTGGTAATAATATAGTAAATGTTTCCGGTATTAGAGGGGCAAATAATAAGTGGTCTATTGATACAAACGGTAGATTTGTTACCAATGTTAAGACCTCCCAGGGTGACAAATCTCTATACACCATCCAATCAGATAATGAAGCTTATTACACCTTCTTTGGTACAGATAAGCTGAAAGGAGGAAAAAAAGAGGTTAGATTTGAAAAGTTCCGCCAAGATATTATAGACGAAAGCTACCCGATTCAAGTTAATGTCACTTTGAAGTCTCCGGCAAATGGGATTTATGTAAGCGAAAGCAGTGAAAAAGGATTCACGGTGAAAGAAACAGGTGATGGCGAGTCCAGTGCAAAGTTTGACTGGACGGTGATAGCAAAAAGAGAAACTGCCGATAGTGACAAATCAGTTCAGCCTCATGGAGGGTGTACGAATCCTAGAGCAACAAATTATGATCCTACCGCAACAAAAGATGATGGCAGTTGCAAGATTGCAGGGTGTTTGGATATAAAAGCTGCCAACTATGACTCGACTGCTACTATTGGAGGGCGCATAGATTGCGTGTATAAAGAGTCGAAAGTAGTAAAAGGCTGTACTGCCAAGAGAGCAAGTAATTACGACCCTGAAGCAAACCTAAACGATGGAAGCTGTAACTTCAAGACCAAAAGTGAAAAAGAAAGCGAAAAGGACACCCAAGCACCTAGTATCGAACTATTGGGCGCAAAAGAAGTGACACTTGAAGTGGGGGATGATTACAATGACCCTGGAGTTGAGTTGGATGATAATCGTGATAACTCACCTAAGCTTACAACTAAAGTAAATGGTAAAAAAGTTGATAGCTTAAATATAGATACAACAGAACCAAATACGGCTAAGGTGGTATATAAAGCCGTAGATGATGCGGGCAATGAAAGTAAGGTAAGCAGGACTATAGAAGTTAAAGAAAAAGAAGAAGATGATGGTAAGGATCCGGAAATAACACTTGAAGGAGAATCGAATATTACACTTACTACTGACCAGAAATATGTTGAACCGGGTGCTAAGGCTACTGATAAAGAAGATGGAGATATCACCGACAAGATTAATAAACTTGGTAGTGTAAATGATGAAGTAGCCGGCGAGTATAGTTTGGTCTATAAAGTAGAAGACAGCGATGGAAATAAGGCGAGTGTATCGCGCGTTGTTACTATAGAAAAGGTTAGCTCTACAGAGAAGAAAACTAGCCCAGAAAATGATACTAGCACCACAACTAGTTCAAACGAGGAGAATTCTAATAGCAGCTCTGAAACAGAAACTAATACTAACTCTAAGACAGAAACCAGTACCACTAAAGACACTTCTGAAACTGAACAAAGCACCTCTACAAGCTCAAGTACTACACAGACAAGAGAAGAAAATGATGAGACTTCAACTACTTCCACTACCAAAACCACAGAAAAACAGAAAACAGAAGACACTAACCCTAGCACTTCTAGCTCAGAAACTACTGGAGAAAATAAAAATCAAGAACAAACTAGTGAAGATGAAAAAGGTTCCAAACAAAAAGAAGAAAGACAAACTACTGAAAGTGATAGTTTAGATGAGAACAAAGATAATCAAGCTACCAGCTCTACGAAAAAAACAGCAAACTCTACTACCACTACCACCCAAACATCGGGATAAAACTTACGAAAAGTTAAGGGTGTGGTAGCTTGACATTAACCTCATTATTAGCTAGATTTAAAACCTAATTAATAATTAAAATAGATATGGCTGATTTAATGCAAAAAATAAAATCCTTATGCAAAAGACGCGGCTTTATCTTTCAAGGCTCCGATATTTATGGAGGTTTAGCCAATACCTGGGATTATGGTCCGATGGGGTCGCAGCTGAAAAAAAATATTAAAAACCACTGGTGGAAAAAAGCAGTAGAGAGCAGGTCCGATATTGAAGGCCTGGATGGGTCCATTTTGATGAGCCCCAGAGTTTGGGAGGCTTCGGGTCATGCTAGTGGGTTTGTAGATCCGCTTGTTGAGGATGTCGAGACTCATGAACGATATAGAGCCGATCACTTGATAGAGGAAGAGCTGGACATTCAAGCAGAAGGCATGGACATGGAAGAAATGCAGGAAGCAATAGAAGAAAATGATATTAAAAGCCCGGAAGGAAATGAGCTGACTAAGCCCAAGAGGTTTAATTTGATGTTTGAAACCAATATAGGTCCTACTGATGCTGGTAAAAATACTTTTCTCCGGCCTGAGACAGCCCAAGCTATATTCGTTAATTTTAAGAAAGTTTTGGATACAACCCGACAAAAACTACCTTTTGGTATAGCTCAGATCGGTAAAGCTTTCCGAAATGAAATTACACCAGGTAACTATATATTTCGAACTTTGGAGTTCGAACAGATGGAGATAGAGTACTTTATAGAAGAGGAGCAGTGGGAGGAGGTCTTTGATCAATGGAATAGTTGGCTTGAGGAGTGGGCAAAAGAAATAGGGTTGGATATGTCTAGGTTGCATAGATATGACAAACCTGATTCTGAGCTTAGTCATTATGCTAAAAAGACTATAGATTTTGAGTTTGAATACCCGTTTGGAATTAATGAACTCTGGGGGTTGGCATATAGGACTGATTTTGATTTGAAAAGCCACCAGGAGCATTCTGGAGAGAAACTAGTCTATACTGATCCTCAAGATCAATCAAATAAGATAATTCCTCATGTGATAGAACCATCTCTTGGTGTCGACCGAACTCTATTAGCTCTCCTTGTGAGTGCTTACGAAGAAGAGGAGGTAGATGGGAATGAAAGAACTGTGATGAGGTTTAAACCAGAAATTGCCCCAAATCAAGTAGCTGTATTCCCTCTTATGGACAAGGATGGCCTTGGAGAACACGCTCAAGAGATTTATGAAGATATAAGAACTGAATATAGAGTGGAATATGATGACTCTGGCAGTATAGGAAAAAGATATAGAAGACAAGACGAGATCGGAACCCCTTATTGTATTACGGTTGACTATGATTCATTAGAGGGTGAGGGGGTTACTGTAAGAGATCGAGATACTATGGAGCAAGATAGAGTTCAAGAAGATGAGTTAGTTGATTACTTTGATGAGAAGATAAGCTAGACGGCTGAATCTATAACTTAGTTATTTTACTGGACAACAATGACTAAAACACAGACTTTAAGCAATAAGACTCGGATTACAATCGCTAATCAAGAGGGCACAGATGCAGCAACAATTCTAGTGATGCTACCGGTAGGATCAAGAAATGAGCCTGAGGATTTGTATGGAGTATCTCATTTTATTGAGCATATGATTTTTAAAGGCACAGAAAAACGTCCTACTAGCTTGGATATTAGCAGAGAGATAGATAGACTAGGGGCGGATTATAATGCTTTTACCTCAAAGGAATATACCGGGTTTTATATCAAAGTAGCATCGAATCATATTAATCAAGCAGTAGAAATCTTGTCTGATGTAGTGTATAACTCAGTCTTTGATCCTGAGGAAATGAAAAAAGAAAAATCAGTGATCACTGAGGAAATTAATATGTATGAAGACAATCCTGCAATGAATATCAGAAACTTGTTTGGTAAAGTTATGTACAAAGACTCTCCGCTAGAGCACGATATCTATGGCACTAGAGAGAGTGTGTTAAATCTGAATAGAGAAGATGTAGTTGCTTATCGAGACAAGTATTATCGCCCTGAAGTGATTCAGATCATCGGGTCCGGTTCTGTAGGAGGAACTCAAGAAATAATTGGAGATCATTTTGGAGCTGAAAAAAGCACAAAAGAAGCAGATCTAGAAACAGAACCCGCCAGCTTTGGTCCGTTACAAACACAAGAAAGGTATGAAGTACAAAAAGAAGAGACAGACCAATTCCAGCTAATGCTGGGGTTTCCTGGACGTAAGTTAGGCCACTCTGACCTTCCAGCTTTAAAGGTGTTAAATAATGTGTTGGGTGCTAACATGAGCTCTCGGCTATTTGTAAACATTAGAGAGAAGCTAGGATTGGCTTATTCAATTCGTAGTGGGCTTGCAAGCTATTCTGATATTGGTCACCTTTATATTAAATCCGGCTTAGATTCAAAAAATATAGACAAAGCTTTATCTGAGATTAAAAAGACGCTCAAGGATATAAAAGAATATGGGCTGGAACAAGATGAGTTTGAGGATGCTAAAACTAATATAAAGGGAAGCATGAAGTTAAAAATGGAAGATTCTAAGGCTAGAGCGATGTGGATTGGTCGTAGAATGGTTATATTAAATGAGACTTACACTCCGGATCAGTTTATAGACCAGATAAAATCAGTATCAAAATCAGAAGTTGAAGAGGTGGCTCAAGAGATTTTTGATTTTGATAAGATGCGCTTAGCTGGTATTGGTGATGTTGAGGATAATATAATCAGAAAACATTTAGAGTAAATTTATAAATTATTAATTAAAAAATATGCACATTTTTGCTAACTGGAAAATGTATCTTGACCTAGAGGAGTCGAGACAGGTCACGCAAGAAATTTCTCAAACTCAGCTTAGAAAAGAAGTTAATACGGTTATTTTTCCTAATTCTATTTCGTTTTGTGAAGTAAAAGACATTCTAAAGGATACCGATTTTCAACTGGGAGCTCAAAATGTGTCCTGGTCACCAAAAGGTGCTTATACAGGAGCTATTTCAGCACATATTTTTGCTCAAGCAGGCACTGATTACGCCCTGGTTGGCCACTCTGAAAGAAGACATATTTTTGGGGAGTCTAATGAAGCTACTATGAAAAAAGTTAAATCTTGTTTGCAAGAAGATATCACCCCAGTGCTTTGTGTAGGTGAGACTAAAGAAGATCTGGAAAATGGTGATAAAGAGCTGGTACTAGGAGAACAGCTGTCAGTAGTATTTGAGAATGTAGATTTGAGCGCCGAGGATATTATTGTCGGATATGAGCCAGTTTGGGCTATTGCTGGAAGCGGTGAAGGGGAAAGTTGTTCCCCTGTTCAGGCAGAAGAAACTCACCACTGGATAAAAGATAGACTTCAAAATTATGTGGAAGATGAGGTTGAGGTAGTTTATGGAGGTAGTGTTGAGAGTGATAATGTGCTATCATACATTTCGTCATCAAATATTGATGGTATTTTGGCAGGACATGCTTCTGCGAATCCACAGGAATTTCAATCCTTAATTTCAAAGGTTGAGTCCACATATGACCAGTAGTATTATACCATTTTTAATCATAATACTTGCACTAGGAATTATTTTATTTTTAGTGATTCGTAACTATTCTAGCATAGTGTTGTTGGACATTGATTCTATTCCTGGAAAAGAAGACCAAAAGAAAAAGGTGGAATACCTAAAGAAAAGGGTACAAAAGAAAGCTGAGGAGGTTAAAACAGATAGGTTAGAAAAATTAAGCCCGGTTGTGGAGTTCTTTGAGTCAACAAAATCGAAATTTAAGGACTATATCCACGACATTAGAGAAAAAGCAAAACAACTACAAGAGCAGCAAAAACAACAAAAATTAGAACAGGGAGCGAAACAAAAGGATAAAGAGGATTTACTGGACAGTTTGCTGAAAGATGGTGAGCATGCTTTGAAAGAAGGAGAACTTGATGTTGCTGAAGAGAAATTTTTGGAAGCAATTAGGTTAGATTCAAAGAATTTTCGTGCTTACAGAAATTTAGGTGAGGTTTATTTTAAGAAGGAGGAGTTTGAACAAGCACAAGAAACATATGAGTTTTTAACTGAGTTAAAACCAAACGATGATTCCATTTTAGTTAAATTAGGCGAGACTTATGAGAAATTGGACGAGATAGAAAAAGCAGTTGATTGCTACCAACAAGCAGTTCTTATAAATGAAAATAACTCTTCTAGATTCGTTAAGTTGACGAATTTACTAGAATCTATAGATGAGTACGAGGCAGCACTTGAGTCTATTGAACAAGCAGTTGCTTTGGAGCCAAAAAACCCTAGATACCTTGACAGATTAGTTGAGCTTGCTATAATTACTGATGATCTACAGCTGGCTGAGGATGCTTTTGAGCAGTTAAGAATGGTTAATCCGGACAATGAAAAGTTAGATGTTCTACGTGATAAGATAGAGAAGGCAAGGGAGGTAGGATCTTAAAATAATGCCACCCTAGCTCAGCGGCAGAGCAACTGCTTTGTAAGCAGTCGGTCAGGAGTTCGAATCTCCTGGGTGGCTCTATGAGTTGTTTATTTATTGTGTATCACTGATTTGCGGGTCGGTAGCAAAGTCTGGCCAAATGCAGCAGACTGTAAATCTGCCGGCATTACGCCTTCGGGGGTTCAAATCCCTCCCGGCCCACAAATTTATTAATAATTTTTAGGCGGAGCGAGTGAATAGTTTCACTCGCGTGAGGATTTGAAGCTCGGAGCTTTGCGCGAGTTTGCCGAGGGCAAGGCGAGCGCAGCGAGAGCAGGTCTGAAGCCGAAGCTCGTCAGAGCTGAGAGCGGAAGAAAATCCCTCCCGGCCCACATTTTAGCCACTGCTTAGTGGCTTTTTTGATTTTTTATAGGGTTGTTGATAAAATAAAGGTGTAGATTTTTAACCTCATCTTATGTTTAGGAAAATAAGCATATTTTTCTCTATATTTGCCGCAGTTTTGCTTATTGGCGCCGGTTGTGCCAAGGTAGACGAGAATGACCAAAAACAAGCTGGAGGCGAACAAGAGGGACAAGTAAAAGTAGGAGTGATGGTGCCGCTTACCGGTGGTCCCGCTAGCTACGGAAAAAGTGTGAAAAAAGGAATTGAGTTAGCTCATAAACAACTAGATCAGGACATTGAGCTTGTTTTTGAGGACTCCAAGTGTAAAGGAAAAGCTTCTGCTTCAGCCGCAAAGAAGCTTATTAATGTAGATAAAGTAGATGCGATCATTGGAGAGCTTTGCTCTAGTGCAACGCTGGCAGCTGCACCTATAGCTCAGCAAAATAAAGTTCCGATGATCAGCCCCGCTTCCACAGCTCCGGAAGTAACAGACCAAGGAGACTATATATTCAGAGTAATACCGGGTGACTCCAAGCAAGGCAAATTTGGAGCTAAATTAGTTGCTGAAGATGGTAATGAAAGACTAGCTGTACTGTATGTAAAAGATAATTATGGTACAGGTTTTAATGAGGTATTAAAAAAAGAGTTTCCTAAGCAGGGCGGCGAGATTGTAGAATCTGTATCTTTCAAAAAAGGAAGCACAAGCCTACAGACACAACTGACTAAGATAAAAGCAGCCAACCCAGACTCAATCTTTATAATCAGCAACGCGCCGGACTCTACCGTAGCTGCACTGGAACAAATAGAAGAGCTCGGCATAGAGGCAGATCTATATGGCTCAGAAGGCCTAAAAGGTGGTGATACTCTAAAGGCGGGAGATGCGACTGAGGGCCTAAAGATCACTGCTGTAAGCGCAGGATCAGAAGAGTTTGTACAAGCCCACAAAGATGAGTATGATCAGTCCAACCCAGGTCCTTTTTCCGCTCAAGGCTACGACGCTTATCAGGCGATAGCCAAGGCAGTAGAAAAAGGGGCTATGACAGGCCCTGAGATTAAAGAGAAGTTGTTTACTCTGGATTTCAAAGGTGCTTCCGGTCGTATAAAGTTTGATGAAAACGGGGATGTGCCCGGCAATTTCAGAGTTTTAAAAATAGAGAATAGAGAGTTCAAGCCCGTAAAATAGTAGCATGGTAATCTCTCAGCTGACTGCAAATGGTCTCATTGCAGGATCCATTATCTCTTTGGTAGCCGCCAGCTTTTCGCTAATTTACTCTACCAATAAGTTTCCTCACTTTTCTCATGGTGCGGTAGTGGCAGCTGGCGGCTACTTGTTTTTCACTTTTGTAAATTTGATGGGTTTGTCTTTGGTCAGCTCAATATTACTGACTCTTATTTTTTCTGGAGTTATTGGCTTGGTTATTTATTTCGGGCTTTATAGGCAGTTGGAGCTGCAAGGTGCTTCTATGGTTATTTTATTGATTGCTAGCATAGCTTTAATGATATTGATAGAAAATTTACTTCTCTTATTTTATGGTGCTGATGTAAAATCAATGGATTTGATTCCTGTAGGTACAGGCATGAATATTTTGGGGGCAAATATTACTCAATTGCAGGTAGGAATACTTATAGTTTCTATTTTGTTGTTTGTCGGCTTGTTTTTGTTTGTACGATACAGTAAGTTAGGAAAGTTAATGCGAGCAGTGGCTGATAATCCCGAGTTAGCAAAAATATCTGGAGTTAATCCTGTGAAATTAAAAGCATATAGTTTTGTGATTGGCTCTTTCTTAGCTGGTGTAGCCGGGATTTTGATAGGATTGGAGCAGAACCTAACCCCCACAATGGGTACAAACTTGATTATTAAAGGGTTTACAGGTGCGGTAATAGGAGGAATATCTTCTATACCTGGTGCTGTTTTGGGCAGTTATCTATTGGGTTTCGCTGAAAATTTCGGTATCTGGTATCTTCCTTCGGGTTATAAATCCGCTATAGCTTTCACCTTACTGCTTATCTTCTTACTATTTAAGCCAAAAGGTATATTAGGAATTAACAAAGGAGCAAAGAAATAATATGACCTCGGTACTTATTCACATCGCAATTTTAATATGTATTTACGCTATAGTTGCAGTAAGTTTAAATGTAACTTTGGGATATACCGGGATCATTAATTTGGGGCATATCGCGTTTTTCGGTGTGGGGGCTTATACTTCTGCAATTTTGACTGTTAAGTACGGCTTTTCTTTTTTGTCAGCTTTCTTATTGGCAGGGGTATTAGCAGGGATATCCGGTTTGGTTTTGCAAAAATTGATAAATAAACTAGAAGGTGATTACTTAGCACTAGCCACTTTAGCCTTTGCTTTTATAGTGCATGCAGTATTTGTAAATTACAAGGAGTTGACTAATGGACCATTAGGCATTCCCGGTATACCGAAGCCAAATCTTTTTGGCTACAAGATAGTGGGTAATTCTATGTATTTACTGTTTGCATTTTTGGTAGCTGCAATATCTATTTATATTATGTATCGTTTAGTAAACTCTAGATATGGCAAGCTATTGGAGGGAGTTAGAGATGATATGCTGGGCTTGCAGGCTAGAGGAAAGGATGTGTATAAGCTTAGATATCAAAGTATGGCGATCTCAGCTTTTTTTGCAGGAATTGCTGGCAGTGTTTTTGCTCATTACCTGAGTTATATTGATCCTACATCTTTCTTTATTGCAGATATTATTTTAGTTTTAAGTATAGTAATAGTTGGGGGGTTAGCTTCAGTTAGAGGTAGTGTAGTAGCGGCTGTTGTTTTAGTTATTCTTCCTGAAGCCTTGAGATTTGTAGATCTACCCTCAAGTGTAATTGGCCCAATGCGGCAAATCATTTATGCTCTCGTACTACTGGGGATTTTGTTATATAACCCCAAGGGTTTTTACGGTAAAGTAGAAATATAGCTATGCTTACTTTAAATGAAGTTACAAAAAAGTTTGGCGGAGTAACAGCAGCGGATGAGGTTAGTTTTGAAGTTCAACCTAACAAAACTACTGCTCTGATTGGCCCAAATGGTGCAGGTAAAACTACAGTTTTTAATATAATTGCAGGCTTAATTAAACCGGATAAAGGTACTATTTTATTTGAAGATGATAATATACTTGATAAATCAGCTGATGAGAGGGTAAATATGGGTATTAGCAGGACTTTTCAGAAAGTTCGAGTGTTCGAGTACCTTACTATATTAGACCATTTTCAAATGACGGAAGATCATGAAGATATGAAGATGTTTAAGAATATCTTCATCAGCTCACATCCCGATAGAGAAAAATATAATCAGACCTTAGATCAGTTCGGAATTGATGAAGACCTGGATACCAAAGTGAAGGATTTAAGCTATGGACAAAGAAAACTTTTGGAAATGGCGATAGCAGTACAGATGGATCATAAGCTGTTAATGCTAGATGAACCTGTAGCAGGTGTGAATAAAGTTATTCAAGAGCGGATAGAAGAGCTGTTGTTAGAGTTTAAACAAGACGGAGAGACTATGTTGGTAATAGATCATGATATGAATTTTGTTCGTAAGCTAGCTGATTATATTGTGGTTCTCGACTCAGGTGAGCTTTTAGTTGAGGGAGAACCTGAAGAAGTATTAAATCACCCAAAGGTTTTAGAAGCTTATTTAGGAGAATAATGAGTAATATATTATCAATAAAACAATTGAATGCAGGCTATGGTGAGTTTGAAATATTAGAAGATATAGACTTAGAGTTAGAAAAGAACTCTATCTCTGTTTTGATGGGACCTAATGGAGCTGGTAAGTCTACTTTGCTTAAGTCTATTTTTAATCTCACCGATGTTTATTGTGGAGAAATAAAGTTTCAAGGAAAAAGTATTACTGACAGTTCCGCTCATGAGCTCTTGGAACTTGGGGTATCTTTTGTGTCTCAGGGCAAGGTGAATTTTGATAAGCTAACAGTGGAGGAAAATTTATTTATGGGGGCGCATTTTTTGGAGGATGAAGAAAAAATTGAAGCTAGAAAGAAAGAGATTTATGAACATTTTCCTATCTTAGAGGAGAAGAAAAATGAATATGCTTACAGTCTCTCTGGTGGGCAACAACAGATGTTGGCGATAGGGAGAGGGCTGATGAGCCATCCGAAACTACTACTTTTGGATGAGCCGACTTTGGGTTTAGCCCCCAAATTGGTACAAGAGGTTTTTGATCATATACAAAAAGTACGGGAAGAGTTTGATACTACTATTTTAGTAGTAGAGCACAATTTAAAGAGCTTGTTGGGTATAGCTGATTATGGATTTATTTTGGTTGATGGGGAGATGATTACTGAAGGTGAGTGTAGTGAGTTGAAGGATAGCGAGGTGATGGAGAAGGTCTTTGTAGGAGAGTTTGATTAAAAAAGACCAAGTGTGGGTCAGATTCACACTTGGTCCACCCCCCTTGTATTCCTCATTATCTTTTCATCTCATCTGTCTCGCTTTTTCTTTCGTGTCCTATTGGTTTCATCTTTTTCAAATGGTTCAGTGTCCTTGATAATTCCTCTCTCATAAGCAGTTTCTGCCAGTTTTTGTCGTACCATTTTACGACCGCGGAAAATCCTGCTCATGACCGTTCCCATCGGACAATCGAGGATGTATGCAATTTCTTTGTAGGAAAAATCATTCAGATCTGCGAGTAGCACCGCTTGTCGAAATTTTACAGGTAGTGACTTTAGTGAAGCCTTCATTTCTTCGCTGAAAGTCTTATCCAATACACCTTTTTCTGGACTACGGTGGTGAAAAGAATTTTCTCGGTCGAAGAAGTTTTTCTCGATCGATACATCTTCAGAAGTAACCTCTCTTTCTCGTTTCTGTTTGCGGTGTTGGTTAATGAAAGTATTGCGCAGAATGGTGAACAACCATGCTTGGCAATTCGTTCCAATTTCGAATCGATCCCAGTTGTCGTAAGCCTTCACCAGAGTTTCTTGTACTAAATCTTCGGCACTCTTTTCATCTTTTGTGTATTGAATAGCCTTTGCATAAAGATCGTTCATGTGTGGTATAGCCTCTTCCGTGAAAGCACTGATCTTTGGATCATCGTCTGCAGCACCTTCATCTACTTTTGATCGAATCATATCCATTTGGGTCCCTCCTGCTTTTGATTAGAGAACAGAGCGAACTAGCTTATTACCTAAATTAAGAAAAAATATTGTACTTGTCAAATTTATAATTTCTGGATTTTCTTGATAGGATTAGTGGCGTATGTTTTTATTATAATTACCTTGAAGTTATAAGAATTTTAAAAAATTAGAAATGCCACACATCGAATCTTATTCCTTTGGAGATATAAAAGTTGACGGACAAGAATACACTGATGATGTGATAATATCCTCTGATGAAGGTGTGATTGAGGATTATTGGTGGAGAGATGAGGGGCATCAGCTTCAGAACCAGGATCTGGATCAGGTTTATAAGAGAAATCCTGATATTTTTTTAATGGGGATTGGTTATAATGGTAGGGTGGAGATACAAGACGAAGTAGAGAAGAAGATGCGACAGGAAAATATAGAATTTAAGTATGAAAAAAGTACTCAGGCTGTAGATCTGTACAATAATCTTATACAAAGTAAACTAGATAAAGATATAATAGGAGGTTTTCACTTAACTTGCTGATTTTAATCTAAATTTAAAACAAAAATGCCGGAGCTGCCAGAAGTAGAGACAATACGTCGAGACTTAGAAGATAAAATTCTGAATAAGAGGATAGATTCAGTTGAGATCAGAAAGGATAGTGCCATAAAAAAAGATAAAGAGCGATTTAAGAGTCATATTAAAGAGGACAGTTTCTCTGGTGTTGATAGACAAGGAAAACTATTGAACTTTAAGCTCAATAATTCCGAGTATGAAATTTTATCCCACTTGCGAATGACAGGAAAGTTGATATTTGATCCAAGTGGAGAAGAGGTGCTGGATTTTCCCGGCAAACATACAGGAGTTATTTTTAATTTTGAGGATAATTCAGAGCTTTATTTTGATGATGTTCGCACTTTTGGTTACATGCAATTATTAAAACCTAAAAAGAAAAAAGAAATATTAGCGGAAAAATTAGGCATAGAACCGTTGACTGAGGGTTTCACTTTAGAGAACTTTAAAGAGGTTTTAAAAAGTAGAAGGACTAATGTTAAAAACATTTTAATGAAACAAAAAGCTATTGCTGGAATTGGTAATATTTATGCTGATGAGATTTGTCATGAAAGTGGTGTTAGACCAGACAGAAATATTCCAGAATTAAGTGAAAATGAGATAAAAAATATTTTTAACAAAAGTGAGCAGGTAATAAAACAGGCAATTCATGATAGAGGTACAACTTTTAGAGATTATGTAGATTCTTCCGGTAAAAAAGGAAATTTTGCAAGAAAGCTGAAAGTTTATGGTAGAGAAGGAGAGCAATGCAAAGATTGCAATGAGGTAATTAAAAAGATAAAATTAAATGGAAGAGGTACTCATTTTTGTATTAATTGTCAAAAATAACCATGCCATTGAGTTTTTTGTCACACTATAGCCTTTTGGGTAACACGGCTTATGAGTATTTAATTGCCGGGTTGATATTTTTAGCTTCTTTAATAGTTTTGAAGGTATTTGAGAAAATTGTAGCGAATAGACTGAAAAAGATATCCAAGGACACGGATAATAATTTCGATGATGTTATAACCTCGGTTATAGGAAATGTCGGGTCTTTATTTTACTTAGTAGTATCCTTTTTTGTAGCTTTTCAGTGGATTACAGCCACTAGTTTTATAGAAAAAATAGTTGAGGTAGTTTTTGCTGTGGTAGTAGCACGGGAGGCTATCAATGCCGTCAGTAGATTAGTGAATTTCTTGGCAGAAAAATATTTACAGTATGCAGATCAGGATGTAGAGAAGGAGCATGCAACTATAATGGTGGGTATGATTCGTAAAACCTTGGTGGTGGTGCTTTGGCTTATAGTTGGCACCTTTATTCTTTCTAATTTTGGTATAAATATTACGTCTTTGGTTACAGGCTTGGGTATCGGTGGTATAGCTATAGGAATAGCTTTGCAAAATGTTCTTGCAGATATTTTCTCCTCGGTTTCCATCTTTTTGGACAAGCCTTTTGTTGTGGGGGATTTCATACAAGTGGGGGAGAATATGGGTACGGTAGAAAAGATAGGTATAAAGTCAACACGTATAGAAACTTTGCGAGGTGAACAATTGATTATACCGAACACTGAGTTGACCTCCAGCCGAATTCAAAACTATAGCAAAACAGAGAAGATACGAGACCAAATAACTGTGGGAGTTTCTTATGATACTAGCCAAGAAACTTTGAGAGAAATTCCTCAAAAAATTCAAAATATTATTGAAGGCATGGATGAGGTGACTTTTGATAGATGTAGACTTAATAGCTATGGCGACTCCTCGATAAATTTCAAAGTAGTATATTTTGTAAACTCTATTAGTTTTGCTGATTTAGATCGAAAGAAAGAAGAGCTGAATTATGCCATTTATGATATGTTTGATAAAGAGGGTGTTGAGTTTCCTTTCCCTACTAGGACTGTACATTTGAAAAAAGAGTCTGAATAGTATATAATAAGGTTCGATTTAAGCCGCTTTAGCTCAGTGGTAGAGCGCATCCATGGTAAGGATGAGGTCACGGGTTCGATTCCCGTAAGCGGCTCTTTTTCTTTTTTGCAAAATGCAATATGAGTAAAAAACTAGATTTTCCGCAAAATTTTCTATGGGGTTCTGCAACTTCTGCGTATCAAGTAGAAGGCGGTATTGAAAATGCAGATTGGTCTAAGTTTAAATCTGCTGGAAAAGCTTGTGACCATTACAATAAGTTTAAAGAAGATTTTGATATTGCAGCAGATAAGCTAAATCAAAATGCACATCGCTTATCTGTTAAATGGTCTAGAGTAGAACCTGAAAAAAATAATTTTAATCAAGAAGCTATAGACCACTATCGGGAAGTTTTAGGGTATCTGAAGGAAAAGGATATGAAAACTATGGTTACTTTACATCACTTCACGAATCCTGTGTGGTTAGCTGAATCTGGAGGATGGGAATTGGATGAAGCCCCCTTTTATTTTGCTCGTCTTTCTAAGAGAGTTGTTAGAGAATTAAACCCATTAGTGGATTTTTGGTGTACCATAAATGAGCCTACTTTATATGCTAATTTATCTTATCGTACAGGGGAATGGCCACCTCAAAAAGAAAGTAATATCTCTTTTCTAAAAGTTCTTAAAAACCAGATACAAGCCCACAAACAAACTTTTGAAGAAATACACGAAATTGATAAAGAAGCAAAAGTTGGAATAGTAAAAAACAATCAGTACTATACACCATTTTCTAACTCTTTACTTGATCAGCTTACAGTAGGGGTAAACTCCTATTTAAGAAATAATCTATTTTTGGATCTTATTAGAAACAAACTAGATTTTATTGGTTTGAATTATTATTTTCATAATAGGATTCAGTTTCCCTATAAACTTAAAAATAAAAATGAGGTCACTTCTGATTTAGGATGGGAGGTTTATCCGGAAGGTATTTACTATGCCCTAAAAAACCTTAAGAAATATGAGCTACCTATTTATATAACTGAAAATGGGCTAGCCGATAAAGAGGATGAGCTTAGAAAACAGTTTATTAAAAAACACTTGTATTGGGTTCATAAGGCTATTTCAGAGGGGGTAGATATAAGAGGGTATTTTCATTGGTCATTGTTAGATAATTTCGAGTGGGCTGAAGGGTTTGAACCTAGGTTTGGCTTAGTTGAAGTAGATTATGAAAACCAGGAACGGGTAATTAGAGATTCTGCTGAATATTATGCTGATGTAGCGGATAGCAATAGTTTACATATCCCTGGCAATTGGTCTAATTAGTTAATTTATTTAAAAATTAAAAAATTAGTTTTGGTGTAGGCGATAAATTCCAGTAAAGTGAGCCGTATTTTTTATAGTTTTCCTAAACTAATCAAGTTTTATATAATGGCTAAACTTGACAATTTTTAACCATAAGTAAAGCCACTATCAAAATCAGTATTCAACAACTTATTCGGAAAAATTATCGAGAAATTCCTTTTAAAAAAGAAAATGCCTTAGATTATTTTGAGTCTTATTTTGCAGATCAAGCTTCTGCTATTATTGGCATTGAGGGGGCGAGTGCGAGTGGTAAGACTACATTTACTCAACAATTACAGAATATTTTACCTGATAAAACCTCAGTTGAGCTACCGCTTGACGACTACTTGGATATGACCCAAAAAGAAATGGAAGAGAGGGGTATTAAAACCAGATATGACTGGCGAACTAGAAATAGGGAGAAATTCTTGTCAGATGTTAAGTCATTATGTTCAGGTCACTCAATACAAAAACCCAAGCAGGATTTTGACTTAGAACAACCTTCAGGCAAAACAGAAAAAGTTGAACCAAAATCTTTATTATAAATGTGATTAATTTTCTGGTTATAAAAGTTCTTTCTAGGTTGGTTTATAATGTTTCTTTTGTTATAAAATAATTGCTCTTTTCGTTTCACACACTCGACTCCAAGCACAGGAGGGTGAGAATGTCTCTACTACTGAGAGAAGGAGAGAAAGAAGAAATTATGAGTACCCTCAGTGAAGTTGAGAATAATCTGCTTCAATTATTGAATAGTTATGAAAGGTGGGAGGCTATAAAATTAAATCCACCTTGGTATGAGATAATAAGAGTTTACACTGAATGGAAAGATGATTGGTTGGTTTGTCTAAATAAGCCAATCGATGTTGGTATTTTAAGTTTGCCTGGAGTTGCTGGGTATACCAATCCAGGTGTTGCAATGGTAGTTTGTTCAGGAACATACAGAAAGACAGTTGGATTTGGCCGAGAAACTAGCACTACTAATCTTGGAAGAGTTATTATATCTAATAATCCTGGGTTTTGGAAGCGAATAACTCCGGCTACTGGAGATTGTGTTTCACTTACTTTGAAACGCAAAGGTGTAGATCATATATTTGCAAACCAAAAAGAAGATGTGTCTAAGCAAAAAAAGTTAGAGCTGATTGAGTTCTTTAGGTTAAAAGCTTTACAACTGCAAGACTAAATAAGAGGGGAGGGATTCATAAGTGGGTCCGGCAATAAGGACCCACATTTTTGTCCAACTTGATTTTTAACGCCCTTTCTTTTATAATGGGGCTAGTTAATTTAAAAAGCAGGAATTTTGATCGTGAGTTAAGCCTTGTTTTGTGGCTAGAAACTGTTTACAGCCTGCTGTTAGTTTGAATAATAGTAGAAAATTTTCATGAATCAGGATAATTCAAATCAGTCTAAAAGAGAAAGGAGGTCCAAAATTAGATGGGGAATAGCTGCAATATTTGCTTTGTTTATAGCTGCTACTCTGTATGTAGTTCCAACTTATGGTAATAAGGCTATTGACAAAGTTAATAATATAATACCTTTAGGTTTTCCTCATGTTCCTGAAGAGCCGTTTAAACTTGGTCTAGACTTGCAGGGTGGTATTCATCTTACTTATGAAGCTGACATTTCTAAGATCCCTGAAGAAGATAAAGAGAAGGCAATTCAAGCTGTCCGAGATGTAGTTGAAAGAAGAGTCAGCGGAATTGGTGTAAATAATGCTTCGGTTCGTACTTCCAGGGTAGGTGATAAGTATAGGATTAATGTAGAGCTTCCCGGCATAAAAGATAAGCAAAAAGCAAAGAAAAAAATTGGTAAGACTCCTATATTGAGATTCAAAGAGGTATCTACTTCTACACCTGACAGAAAACTAAGCAAAAAACAAAAGAAAGAACTGCAAGAATTTAATCAAAAGAAAAAAGAAGAGGCAGAAGAAGTTTTATCCAAAGTAAAAGAAAACAAAAAACAGTTTGAGCAATTAGCTAGAAAGCATTCAGAAGATGAAGCTACAAAAGACAAGGGTGGTTATATGGGGTATGTGACACCCTCTTCAACCAAACTTCATAAGTGGGCAAGAGGAGCTAATCAAGGGGAAATAAGTGAGGAGTTAGTAGAAAATGAAGAAGGTTATAATATATTGAAACGTGGAGATTCAAAAGAAGGTAAAAGGAAAGTTAAGCTGAGCCATATAAAGATATGTTATGTAGGAGCAGATGGTTGTGAGGATCCACTCTACACCAAGTCGGAAGCTAAAGCTAAGGCAGAGAACATCTTCCAAAGAGCTAGTGCTTATAACTTCTCTGATTTAGCTGAGGAATATTCTAAAAATAAATCTACTTCCAGCGAGAAGAAACCTGGATATTTAGGCTATCTATCAAAGAAAGAGGTAGAAAATAAATTTAGCAAGAAATTTGCTAGTGATGTTTTCAATTCCAGACCTAAGATACTTGGTCCTGTGGCAACAGACAATGGTTTTCATGTAGTTTATAAGCAAGACGAAAAAGTAGTAACCAAATACCAACTTTGGAGAATTTTATTTGAAACCCAAAGCAAAGAAGATATACTCCCCCCAGAAAGTCCGTGGAAGAAAACCAAATTATCCGGGGCTCAGCTCGAAGGAGCTTCTGTCGTGACTGACCAGAGAACAGGCCAGGTGCAAGTTTCATTACAGTTTAATGATGAGGGAGCTAGATTATTTGCTGAGATTACAGAAAGAAACGTGGGCAAGCCGGTAGGGATTTTCTTGGACGGGAAGCCTATAAGTACTCCTAGAGTAAATCAGGTCATTACAAATGGTGAGGCGGTGATCACTGGTAATTTCTCTGTTAAAGAGGCTCAGAATTTAGCTGAAAGATTAAATGCAGGTGCTCTGCCGGTGCCTATCGAGTTGATTTCTCAACAGTCGGTGGGAGCTAGCTTAGGTCATGAATCTTTGGTAAAAAGCCTGAAAGCAGGAGTGGTCGCTATACTTCTAGTAATGCTATTTATGGTTGCTTTCTATCGCCTACCTGGTGTATTGTCTGCAGTTGCGCTTTTGATTTATATTTCTTTGACCTTAGCGTTGTACAAGCTTATCGGTGTAACTATGACCTTAGCAGGTATAGCAGGGTTTATATTGTCTGTAGGTATGGCAGTCGATGCAAATGTGCTTATATTTGAGAGATTAAAGGAAGAACTACGTGCAGGTAGAGCTTTGAAACCAGCTGCTGAAGAAGGGTTTATGCGAGCTTGGACTTCGATAAGGGATGGTAATGTTTCTACTCTCATAACCTGCTTTATGTTATTGATGTTTGGTACAAGTTTTGTAGAGGGCTTCGCAATAACTCTAGCTATTGGAGTATTGTTAAGCATGTTCTCAGCGATAACGATAACCAGGTTGTTGCTGCTTCTCATCACCCCTTGGTTTGATCGTAGAGGTAATGCTTTGTTTTTGGGAGCTAATTCTAATAATCAAGAATAAAATGTTGGATATCATAAAGTACAGAAAATTTACATTCATACTTTCCGGTATTTTTGTAGGGGTTAGTTTGGTGCTTCTCATCATTTTTGGTTTGAATTTAGGCATAGACTTTACCGGAGGCTCGATGATGCAATTAAAATTTGATGAACGTCCAAGTGTAGATCAGATTGAGAAGGTTTTGAAGCCGATGAACTTAGGTTCACTTGTAGTAAAACCTGCTGATGAGAAGTCTATGATTTTGAAAATGGAGTTTATAAAGGAGGATACCCATCAGGAGATTCTTACAAAAATAAGAAATGAGTTTGAAACAGAAAATAATAAAGTTATAGAAGAAAAAGTTAACACTATAGGTCCTGCGATAAGTTCAGAATTAAAGGAGAACTCTATTTATGCGGCAATAGGTGTTATTTTGGCTATTATAGGTTATATAGCATATGCTTTCAGAAAAGTTTCTAAACCTGTAGCTTCTTGGAAGTATGGCTTGACGGCTATTTTTGCCTTAGTCCACGATGTTATGATAACGATGGGTGTGTTTGCCGTTTTAGGTTACATAATGCAGGTTGAGGTAAACATCCCTTTTGCGGTAGCTATGTTAACTATACTTGGTTATTCTGTAAATGACACGATAGTGGTATTTGATAGAATCAGAGAAAAACTCAATAAGTTAGGTGTGGCTAAATTTAAAAAGAGCATAATTGAAGGTGTAAATGACACCTTGGTTCGTTCAGTAAACACTTCGTTAACTACCCTTGGTGTACTTTTTGCTTTACTGTTGTTTGGTGGTGATTCTATTTTTTATTTCTCTTTAGCTTTGATTATAGGTATAGGTCTTGGAACCTATTCTTCAATATTCTTAGCAAGCCCGATTCTATACACCTGGAAAAAGGTCGACGCCTTTTAATATCATAAAAATACCTAAGTTAAATTTTAATCGTTTATATTTATAAACCAATCTTTTTAATTCGAAACCATTCTACTCTTTTGTTATACTAAAAACACTTAAAACTTAGTCTGAGTAAAAGTCTATGTCAGAAAATTTCGTTCGACACTTAATATCCTTCTTGTGCATGTTGGTGGTTTTTATGGGTTGGATATCAGGTTACTTTTCTTATCCTAGAGGTTGGTGGTGGACAGCTTTTGGTGTTATTGCAATTTACGGAGCCATTTATCAATTGCTAGAGGTATAACAAAACATAAATGCCAGTTGCAGCCCAAGAAATTTTAGTAATATTAATGAAATTTTTTTTAAGGCCCGTTCCGATAGTGGCCTTTGATTTATTTATTATCGGTGGTTGGTTGATTGTTTGTAATGGTTTATTTGAGGTTATAGATTATTTGTGGGTCAAGGAGTATAAGGAACCGAAAGCAAAATCTGATTTTAATTGGAAGCTGTTAGCTATAGATGTGCCGGAGGATAATATACAGACACCAAAAGCTGTAGAGCAGATGTTTTGTCATTTAGCTGGTGCTTATGTCCCTGCCAATATTGCTATGGTTTATAGGAGAGGGTTCAAGCAAAGAAAATTTTCTTGTGAGATTGTAAGCATCGAAGGGTATATCCAATTTTTAATCAGAACCGAGGAGGACCTTCTAGACTTAACAGAAGCTGCGATTTATGCTCAGTATCCGGATGCAAGAATCACGGAAGTGGAGGATTATGTAGATAATGTACCCTCTAATTATCCAAATGAAACTCATGATGTATGGGCAGCTGAGTTTTCCTTGGCTGAGTCAAATGTGCAGCCAATTCGCACTTATGAGGAGTTTGAGCACCATGTATCCGAGGAGGAAGAGTTTAAGGATCCGATGAACTCTTTCTTGGAAAGCTTTTCCCGGATGGGAGATGGTGAACAGCTGTGGTTTCAGATAGTAATCAAACCGGTATCTGATAGCTGGAAGAAGGAAGGTATAGAGAAAGTAAAAGACTTGATTGATGCTGAAGATACTGCTTCAGGTACTAGTATTTCTGATGTTATGGGGCAGTTTAAAGATGAGGCACTGGGAGGTGGGGGCAGTTCTCAGTCTAATGATGATGGTCCTCCGAATAAAATGCTTTACCTTACCCCCGGGGAGCAGAATCTGGTAGAAAGTATTGAAGATAAAATAACTAAAATAGGATTTTTCTGTATGATAAGAGGTGTATATGTAGCTAGAAAAGAGGTGTTTAAGCCGCAAAGGGGGGCTCATTCTTTGATAGGAGCTGTCAACCAATTTAATGACCCTAGCAAAAATTCTTTGAAAGTTTCTTGGAGTTCAGATACTTCATTTTTATTTGCGGAAAGGAGATCTAACTATATTAAAAATAGTATTTTAAGGAACTACATGGGTAGAAGTAGAAAAAGGGGGGCTCCGTTTTCTATCTTAAATGTTGAGGAGCTTGCTACTCTTTGGCACTTTCCTATGCAGGATGTCAAGACTCCAATGGTTCAAAAATCCAAAGAAAAACAATCCGAGCCACCATCTGGATTACCTACAGAAAGTATGTCTGCTGGAGCAACCCCTGAAAGCATTGTTCCTACAGCAGAGGAAGATACAGAGGATTCGGAACAAGAAACTTCGCCCCCAAAGGAGGGTTCCGAGGAAACTGAAGAAGGCAGGCCTTTTGGTTAATTAGATGCGAGGCTGTATTCAGCCGCTAAGGCAACATTTTCAAGCAATTTTGAGACTGTAATTGGCCCTATACCACCAGGAGTAGGGGTAATAAAGTCAGCTTTTTGTTTAATTTCATCTTTTTTTACATCTCCGTATGCTTTTCCTTGATCGTAATCTATACCTGCATCTACAATAGTAGTTCCTTCTGATATCATCTCCTCGTTTATTAGATGTTTTTTGCCGACGCCTGAGATTATAATATCTGCTTGTAGGCACTTTTGTTTTAGGTTTTTTGTGAACTCGTTACAGGTTGTTACAGTGGCTTCTTTGTTCATCAAAATTATTGCGGTGGGTTTACCTACTAATATTCCTGTTCCGACTACAGTGATGTTCTTGCCTTTTAGCTCAGTTCCAGTTTGTTTTAGTACTTCCATGATAGCCCCGGCGGTAGGAGGTACAAAGTTGCTATTATGCTTTACTAATTTACCTAAGTTTTCGCTGGTAAGGCAGTCTACATCTAAATCGGGTTTTACTAAATCTAAAATATCTGGATATAATCTGTTAGGAACAGGGAGCTGTACTATCAAACCGTCTAGATCACCATTTTGTATCTCTTTTAATTCCTGCTTAATTTCTTTTTTTGTAACTTCAGAAGGAAAAGAGAAGACTTCGAACTCTATCCCAAGTTCATTGGCTTTATCTCTTTTTTTGTTTATGTAGGTTTGAGAGGACTGGTTATCTCCTATATATACAACACCTAATTTAGGGACAACCTCTTTTTCTGCTAAAGCTTCGACTTTCTTTTTGGTTTTATCTTCTATTTCTTTTGCTATTTTTTCACCTTTTATTATTTCCGCTGACATGTTAATAGAAATTAGAACACTACAATTTTACCAAATTTTTACTTCATTGTTAAGTTTAATTCCGAATTTCTCTTCTACCTTATCTTTGATTTTTTCTGAAAATTTATAAACCTTGTTGCCACTTTTTTCACCGGGATTTATGATAGTCAATGAGTGATTTTCAAAGGTTTTTACCCCCTTTGGAGGACTGATCTCATCTTCTATTTGTTCAATGAGCCAGCCGGCAGATAATTTTATACCTCTTTTAGTGTCAAAGTATGGCATTTCTGGAAAATTCTGTTGCAGCTTTTTTAATTTATTTTTGTCTATAAATGGGTTTTTGAAAAAACTGCCAGCAGTGGGGGTGTGCTCCCAATCAGGAAGCTTATTTTTTCTAATTTCGCAAACTTCTGAAAAAGTATCCTGTATTGTAGGGTTTTTTATATTTTTCTTTTTTATAGCTCGCTGTAGAGAGCTGTAACTAAGGTTTGGGGTTGGTTCCTTTTTTAATTTAAAAGTAGCAGATATTATAAATAAATTTTTGTATTCTTCTTTTTTAAATATGCTATCTCTGTATCCAAATTTACATTCATCTTTAGTTAGAGAATATTCTTCTCCTGAGTTTAGATTAAATACTTTTACTGACTCAATACTGTCTTTTATCTCCATTCCATAAGCACCAGCATTTTGAATAACAGCACCTCCTACTGTTCCGGGAATCAAAGCAAGATTTTCTATACCGCCTAGTTTTTTTTCTACTGTAGTTTTTACAAATTGGTGCCAGTTTTCACCTGATTTTACTTCAATAATAGCACTTTTATATGTCTCATTTATTTTTTTTATTCCTTTTAGTTCGTTTTTTAGAATTGGTTTTTTTATTTTCCCGGTAGGAAGGATATTACTACCTCCGCCTAAAATATAAAAAGAGCCCAGATCTTTTTCAGCTACATCTTCTAAGTCTTGTTCATTTTCTATTACATACAATTGCTCAGCTTCTGAGTCCGTTTTGAAGGTGTGCCAGGGTTTTAAAGTTTGCTTTTGCTTAATTTTCATCTCGAATATTAAAAAAGTGCTCTTACTTTAACATATAAGAATTTTTTTTCAATTGAGGAATTGGCTGTTCCTTTCACTAGACCAAGTTCGAGCTGTTTTGGTAGCTAAAAATTAAAAAGTTATTAGGTTTTATGCCCTAAAAACCCAGCATAATCTTCATTTTCATTTGTAATTACTTCTCCGTCAAAATATTCTTTAGCCTTTTTGGAAAAATCTCTCAGGGTCGGCTTATGTGATTTTCCTACTAAAAGTTTATCACCTTTTTGTAAATCTAAGCCTTGAAGCTCACTTGGTACCTGCTTTATTTCAAAGTAAGCTTCAATCCTTTTCTTATCTCGGTTAAACTCTACATTGTATGTAACCTGTTCTTCTTCAAAACCTAATTTATTTATCAATTCAAACAAGAAATTTTTTTGAGTTTCATTTTCATATTGAGGTATTATCTCTTCCACGATTTCCTGAGTACTACTAATCTGAGCAGAAAAGTAAATAGTATCTTCTTCTGACATGTTCTCGCTAATCTTTTGAAGAATGTAGTCAGGATCAAAATTCACAAAAGTAGCCCCTAAATATAGAAACTTTTCTTGATCAGAGTCTATATCTTCCAATAATTCTTCCATTTTTTCAAAATCAGCCTGCAAGGGCTCCACATCAAAATCGTAGTCTGAGCTGTCAGAATTTCTTTGGGCTTCTTCAAGCAATCTTTCACTTATATCTACTGGATAGTAATCAATTTTCTTACCTTCTTCCTTGGCTTTTTCTACTATAGTAATGCTTTTTTCTCCATTGCCACAACCTAAGTGTATTACATCTGAAGAATTACTAATCTCACCAACAAACTCGTCAAGGTTTGACTTTATCATTTCCATTTCCGCATCATGCATACCTTCACTGTACTCTGCTTGTTCTTCTAAAGCAAGATAATTTTCTGCCTGCTCTTCTTCTATATACCAAAATTTAGTTTCACTTATATCAAAAGTATGGTTTTTATCTTTATCTCTCTGTTCTGGTATCTGTTCTGACAGAAGTTCTAATAGCTCTTCTTTGATATCTATTTGCTTTGAGTCTCTACTTTCGGTTTGAAAGTGGCCTTCTCTGTTAGAGTCCATTATAGTTTTAATTATTTACGCTTTTAGTATAGTTTTTATACTTTTCTATTTCAAATTAATGAGAAAAAAGAGAGAATATTAAGCTCATTTGAAATATTTAAAATAAACAGTAATATAAATAGCCTCTACCTCAATTATTTCCAACTTTAAGAGGTGAAAATAATAGTCGGTAGCCGGAGGCTCGATCGCGTGATGCGACGAACCTCCGGTCCCCCTTTTCTTATTAACTATTCCTCCTTTGGTTGACAGAACTTCCTCACACTTGCTGGAGAGGTCTGCATTCCTTCGCAGTTTCCGCTCCGGCAGTCTTGATCCTTGTAGCACCGCTGCCCCACTGAGCAGTTAGGGCTGCACGAACCGCCAAGGTTGATGACGTTGATGGTAGGTTGACTCTTTTCATCCTCCGACTGGGAAAGGGAGTACATGCCGGAAGTGATGGCAGTCCCCAAAAGGGCGCCCAAAAAGACCCACAGAACAATTGAACTCCAGTCAAGCTCCGTATCAGCCATGATCCTATACCCCAAAGGTTATTAACCTTTAGGGTTTCTAGAAGCGAGATTAAACCTCCAACAGAATGTTGGAAGGGGGCGATACCCTCTAAATCTAGTATCTACTAAACTTAGAGGGTACCGCCCCTACTCTCTTTTCGGTGTTATATAAAGAACAATATCCTAGAATAAATCTAGGATAACAGCATAGTGTAATACAAAAATCACTCCTTGTCAAGGGCAGTTACCTATTTTATACTTAATCTAAAGCAAAAAATGATTCGAAAATGGTTGCTCGGGAGCCAGGATTCGAACCTGGATTTCGAGGACCAGAACCTCGCGTCCTACCATTAGACGACTCCCGAATAGAAACTTTATGATCTAAATGGGTAATTTTACAACTAATTTACTACCTCACCTCCTAGAGCAGCTGCTATTTCTTCGACTTCTTCATCATCCTCATCTGTGCCCACAGTTACTTCCATCGAGACATCTTTATCGATAGCTGTGCAAAGAGCCTGCTTTACATGTTTTTGATTTTCTTTTTGTGTTAATTTTTCTTTGTGGAAGCCGTACTCGACCTCTATTTTAACTGTACCTTCTTCTGCTTCGACAGCTTGAGCCATTTTTAAGATAAAAACTAGAGAAGGGGAGCGATCTTCTATCTCTTCTATAAACTTATTCCAATTTTCTTTAGTTTCCTCTAGGAGTTGCTTATCCCCTTTATCTTTGGTTTCTTTTTCATTTTTATTCTCTCTATCTTGCTTTCTTTCTTGTGTTGATTCATTCTTTGAAGAGCTGGTGTCATCTTTTGCCTTTTGTGGTTGATTTGCGTTTGTTTGGTTGCTTTGTTTTGATTTTTGAGGTTCTTCATTTTTTTGTTCTGAGTTTTGGTCTTTATTTTTGTTGGAAGAGGAGTCACTCTTTTTGGTTGTGTTAGGCTTTTTTGGGTTATTTTTAGAATCAGGACTATGGCTGCTGCTTGGTTCACACCACTGTAGTACCAGTAGTTCAATTGGCAGTTGTGGTAGAGGGGCTTGCTTAATTTCTTCTTTTCTTTCTAGGAACAGGTCTGCTAAGTCCACTATTTGATTGTAGCTAATTTTTTTCGTGTATTGCGTCAGTGTTTTTTTAACCTCTTTTGTAAAATCAACCCCAGCTCGGTTGCTCTTTGCTTCTGCTTTTTTCATCATCATAAATCTAAGTAGCTCAATGCAGTCTAAAGTGAACTCAGGCATATGCACCCCTTCTTGGGCTAGCCTATTAACTTTTCTTAAGCCTTCTTTAGTATCTTCTTCTAGTAAAATATTAATAAATTCTAGTGCATCTTCATTTTTTGCTTTTGGTAAGATCAATGAAGCTGTTTCTTCAGTTATTTCTCCATCTTCACTAGTGGAGTTAAGCTGATCTAGTAGGCTGATACCATCTCGTATACACCCATCACTTTTATCTATGATTCTGTTTAGGATACTATCCGAAACTTCAATCTTTTCTTTTTCAGCTATTTTTTCTAAATGTTCCTTAAAAACTTCGTGTGGTATTTTTTTGAAGTCGAATCTCTGGCATCTAGAGACGATTGTATCTGGTAATTCTTCAGGTTCAGTAGTTGCTAATACAAATACTACATATTCAGGAGGTTCTTCCAGTGTTTTGAGTAGAGCATTGAAGGCGCTTTTAGAGAGCATGTGTACCTCGTCGATAATGAACACTTTGTAGTCCAGTTTTGTAGGTTGGAATTGAGCGTTTTCTATTATTTGATCTCTTACATTCTGAACACCTGTGTGACTGGCTGCATCAATCTCAATTACATCGATTGACCTGGATTCGTTTATTTCTTTACAACATTGAGTAGAGTTGTCAGGCTCCACTTCGCTTCCTTCTTTGGTCGGGCAGTTTAGTGATTTTGCCAATGTTCTAGCTGTAGTAGTTTTTCCTATACCCCGAGGTCCAGAAAAAAGATAAGCATGAGAGAAATCTCCTTCTTTTAGTTGGTTTTTAAGGGTTTTAGTAACGTGCTCTTGTCCTATAATTTCGGAAAAATTCTGGGGTCTGTAATCATGATAAAGTGCCATGTGATAAGTAGTTTCTAAAGTATTATGCAGAAATTATTATACACTAAGCTAATCTATTTTTCAATTTATTGCATCTTAATTTTATGTGTGGTATACTTATTTTAACCAAGCTTAAAGGCTTTAGCCTGTCAGTCTTTAGTTTTAATTAATTTTAATATTTATATCATGGCTGACGACTCACCATTGATGAAGCCTATGGATTTATCTGATGAGCTTCAGGCGATCGTAGGCGAGGAATCACTGCCTAGAGGTCAAGTTATGAAGAAGGTTTGGGAGTATATTAAGTCCAATGACCTTCAGGTTGAGGAGAATAAGAGGCAGATTAAGGCAGACGATAAGCTCCGTCCTATTTTTGACGGACAAGACCAAATTAGTATGTTTGAGATGACCAAACTGGTTTCTCAGCACATGACTGATCCAGAAAAGTAATTTCACAATTGGGATTAGAATTTAACAGACCCCTCTTCTTGGGGTCTGTTTTATTATATTTTGTGGTTTTTTGTGTTTTACTTTTAAAAATATTTTCAATTAGTGTGATTTTATATTTTAAAAATAGTGAACTCCTCATTTTTAAAAATCTCGTGAATTTTTTTGTGTTTGTTCAAAGCTTTTAATAATAATTTGTCTTGGGTATTGTTTAGTACTATATAATCGACTCCCAAACTTTTGAAGCTTCTCTCAATCCTTTTAAGGTATGTTTTCATATCCTGCTGAATACACAGATTATTTTTAGGACAAGGTAAAGATTTTTTTGACAAATTAAACCAAAGCTGATACTTATTTTTGTTGTAGTTGTATGCAAAAACTGGATCGAATCCGGTTATATACCTATTTTTTTGATTAAAGTAGAAAAATTCTGGAAAGTAAGACCAGTTGCTGAAAAATACAACTTCATCTTTTTTTGATTTTTCTTTCAAGAATAGAGAGGTCTGTCTAATTTGATCAAGTCGATCTTTGTCATTTGCTAATATTTTATCAACGGTAAGTGTTCCGTTTAAAAGCAAAAGAACTGATAGGAGTCCTATTACCGAACCTTTTATTATTTTTTTGTATTTTATCTTTTTAGTATTAAGGTGGTCTAATTTTACTTCTGAAAAAATTGACGCAGAAAAGAAAACTGCAAAAGGGTGCCAGTATTCTATAGCTCTAGGTATAAACATCATTACGATAAACCAACCGCAACTAATTAGAAATAATGGCAAGAACTTTTTTAGCTTTTGATGATTATACGCCCCCATAAAAACAGCAGTTGCAACCATGAAAATAGCTAAAGAAAAATAGTTTTTAGTTATAAGCTCAAAGAAGCTATTTAAGTTAATTTCACTACCCGTAGGCAGTTGAATACCTGATAATTTCAGGTAGAATATTTCTATAATTTGGACATAGATCTGATGTAAATAGTTTAAAGATTTAGGGTGGAGTGTTATACCTACAGACACCCCCACAAAAGAATAAAGCAGAGGCTTCCAATTAATACGAGTATTTTTTATCATTGAACTTACTAAAAAAGAGGCTGCTACAGGTATAGTAAAGACCCCCAAAGTATAGTATAAGGAATAAAAGGCAGACAATATTATCAGCAGCCACCACCTTTTTTCCTTCATGAGGTAGTATGAAAATAGAATCAAAGGTATAGCCAAGAGAAAAGACCGGATTAAGAAAAGCCTAGATAAGAATAGAGAAGAGGAGAGTAAAAAAAGTATAGTCCAAACATGAGGTCTTTTAATTTTATTTACCCTTAGGAGAAAATAAAAACTGGAGACGATTACAGCTGACATTAAAGAGCCTAGTATCTTAAAGCCCAACTCTTTACCGAATAGAGCAATAAACTCTCCTCCCATTTTATGAAAGAGGAAGTAGGGATCTACAGTATAATCAGAAGAGAAAAAATGTAATTTGATCCAGTTTTGAGTATAATAAAGTTTGTCTTGATAAAATACGCTGTGGGTGGCGTGGTAATATGGGTCTGAACCAAAAAACCCTTCTAAATTAATATGAACTGCTAAAAAGAACAAGAAAGAAATTAAAAACCAGGCAAATATAAAAAAGTAGTCTCTTTTACTAAAAATTTTTTTTATTTTAGAAGACATTTTCTACTGCAGCCCAGTTACTTTTGGCGTGCTTGGGTACCAATATCACCACCTTGTCTCCTTCATTTATATTTTTCTTTTCTACGAAATCTTCCCTTACCTGAAACTGTTTAGAGTCTGTTTCTACTCTATAGTGGTCATTGTAGCTTAATGTTCCAATTAATCTTTTCTTTTCGACACACTCTACAGTTTCGTAACTGTATGAACCATCGTCTTTGACTTTTAAATTGAGCAGATCACCTTCTACTAGCTTTTTCTGGTCAGCGAACTCGTAAGGCACTTCATATTTATTAGTGTCAGAACCGATCATATATTTTCCATCAAATACACCTTCAAGTTCATCTACTATCTGTGGTTCATTTTCATTTATTTCCTGCTGAGAGTTTTGCTGTAGTAGTGTTATTATTTTATCTAGCTTATTTGCTATCTGATCTAGTTTATTATTAAGATTTTTATTCTGCTTTAGTTCAGCCTTTTTTTCTTTTTTGTCTTTTTCAGTAGATTTAGGTGTTTCTGTGCTCTGTATCTTTTGTTTAATTTTACCTTTTTTGTCTGTTTTTTGTTTTTTTGTTTTATTATTTTGATCCGAATTATTTGAGGCTTTAGGCAGGTCGTCAGAATTTTCTTGCATGATTTCAGATATAGAATCCATAGTATTTTATTAATTGTTAATTTTATAAAGATGGTTCGGAAAGATCTTTTTCGCCTTGGTCATTTTTACCTAGTTGAGTTCTTTCTAGTATCTCTTGTTCTACTATTTCACGATCCCTACCATATTTTAATCTCGATAATTCTTTTATTGATTCAGCCATTTCTTCATTTCCTTCTTCTGGTGGTGGTGCACCCATCAGAAATGGTTTTGTGGGATTGGTATCGACTATTAATTTAGTGTACCAGTGGTACTTAGGTGGTTTGATGAGATCTTGAGATCCAAATGTTGGGGCAAACTCTTTTGCTAGTATTTCAGCATCATCAGGTCCTATTCTACCAGACATAATTGAGCCGACGTTCCCCAGTACTGCATCTCTGACTGATGTATCACCTTGCTCATCTTCTAACTGTCCCATGTATTGGTGTGCCATAATTAAAGACAATCTATATTTTCTTGCCTCAGAGAGAATTGTGGATATAGATTCGGTGACAAAGTTTTGGAACTCGTCTATATATAGGTAAAAATCATTTCTTTCTTCTTCAGGCATATCAGCTCGTGCCAACGCAACCATTTGTAGTTTTGCTACAAAGATCAGCCCCAGTAGTTTTGCATTTACCTCGCCGGTTTTACCTTTAGCAAGGTTGATTATAAGAATTTTACCTTCGTCCATTGCTTCTCTAAAGTCGAAACTAGACTCTTGTTGGCCCAGTATGTTTCTCATCATTTTATTTTCTGCAAATCTACCTACCTTAGAAATTACATACCCCAGCATTTCTGATTTATGGTAGTCAGAGGTTTGTTCCATTTCTTCTTCCCAGTAGTTCCTTACTACCGGGTCGTCAAGATCATCCATAAACTCATCTACATAATCTTCATCAGAGAACATTCGTGGTATATCTATAACGGTTCCCGGGTTGTCTAAGTCAGCCATTAGGGTAAGCATGCAGTTTCTCATATGGTGTTCAAACATCGGTCCGATCATATCCGGGGGGAAAAGTTCATAAAAAATACTTACCATTCCTTGCACTGCGAGATCTTTTTGTTCTTCGTTGTCAGCCTCAAGCATGTTTATCCCCATAGGTCGTTCCATATCTGCCGGATTGAAGTAAATTACATCATCCGCTCTTTCTTTTGGTACAAAACTCAAGGCTTTTTCAGCCAAATCACCGTGAGGGTCTACCACACCACAGCCATTACCGTTTCTAATGTCCTGTTTGACCATGTTTTCTATATGAACCGTTTTACCACTTCCGGTTTTTCCTATCATGTAAAGATGTCTTCTCCTGTCTGATTTTTTGATGTACACATCTTCTTCTTCCCCACGATAGTCTACAAAACCAACTTTTAATCCGGTTTTTGGGATATTTGACGGAGGTGCAGATCTTCTACCAGTCAGCCAATCTATATTTGGAGCTTCAGTAGAAGGTAGAGGTAGGTGCCATAGAGAGGCCATCTCCTCAGTATTAGCAACAAAAGCTTGTTTTTCTTTAAATGATCTGTATATATAATCTCTTATCACCTTTTTCTGTTTTTTTGGTATATATGCTTCTAGGTTATTGCCGTACTGATATATATTGTATTGACCGAAAGCATTTAAAATGTTGTCTAAATTGTTTCTGGCAGTTTCTTCTGTATCTGCTGCGCTAATTACTCTAAGAGTAGTTTCTAAACCTCCTTTAGATATTTTTTCTTCAATACCTTCCAATAATTCTTGTTCCTTAGATGATGGTTGATAATTATCATCTTGTTTCTGTTGGTTTTCAGGGGATTTGGCTTGCTGAAATAATTCATGGCCTATTACTTTTAAGCCATCTAAAATCTTATCAACTATAGTTTTATTGGCAACTTTTTCTATTTTTTCACCTTTTTTTACTTCTCTAACTACACTTTTCCCTTTTTTCCTCCACTTGTTTCTTGATGGTCTTACTACAAATTGAATTGCTGCACTAGCGTTAGCAGTTTGTATGCTTGATAATGGGTTTAATAGTGAATCCAAAGGGTCTGATTCTAGGTCTTGGTAAGTTTTAAGAGGGAAGTAGTCTGGTTTTTCTGTATTTAGATAGGCACCTAAAATATGACTATCTTTATGGAAAATATTATAATCAGCAACTTCTTCAATTTTTGCGTCCGGATATTGGCTGAAAACTTGTTGTTTTATGAAATCTTTTTTCTCAACTGGTACATCAATGTAAAATTTGATTAGCTGATTTTCTACAACTATTTCTAGTGAGAAATCGTCTCTTTTTCCTGTAAACCAGTTTATTATTTTACTAAAGAACCCTCCTGTAGATAAGCTAGCAATAGCAGAGAAGAAGGTTTCTGCAACTGCAATATCTTCCTTCACTTGTTCTAACCTTTCATCCTCTTCTACTTTTCCGCCTTCACCTTCTGATTTTTTTGTAGATGGGACTAATATTTGAAGTGCAACGGTATTAAAGGACTTGGCTTTTTGGTATTTTTTATACAATATCGCTCTTAAAATGAAAGCAATCCCTACTAATATTGCGATTATAATCAATCCTATTACAAACCAAGTAAAATAAACTGATTCGGTAATACTTTGGGTAAAACCCGCAAAAGTAAGAGACTGGTTATTTGGTTGAGCTGTAAATTGAATTAGTAGAGTTAACATCTTTGGCTATGGACTAAATTTAGAGAGTGTTTATCCTTCTTTTATATTTATATCTTTCTTCTCCTCTGATTTTTCTGGTTTTTGTGTTTGTTCTAGCTTTACTATCTTGTCAGCTTTTATCTTTGCTTCTTGTTCCAAGAAATACTTATTTACTCCTGGTAGGGTTTTGAGCCACTCAAAAATTAGCTGAAAAATTTTTTTTACTTTTGCTTTTCCTTGTTTAATTAGGTTTCTAATCTTTTGAGCAGTTTCTTCCCCTTTCATTTTAAACTCTTGTTGTTGCACTGGTGTCAATTCCTTGTATGCATCTTCTAAATCCTGTTCAAGGATGCTTTCTATTTCTTCGGTTAACTCATCTTTTTGTCTGGGTTTTTTTACTGAACTACCTCCTTTCTTTTTTTGTTTCTTTTGTATTCCGGCTCTTGTTTTTTGAACTTCCTCTTGCTTTTTTGGAGACTCTTGCTCTTTTTCTTCTTGTTTTTCTTTCTTTTCTTTGGTTTTTGGTTCCTCAGTTTGTTCTTTTGGGGGTTGCTCACCTCCTTCTCTTTCTGTTTTATTTGTTTCCTCCGGCTTTTGTTGTGTTTCTTTAGTTGAGTCTTGTTGAGGCATAAGATTGAGTATATGATTGATGTATAGTATATCACAAAAAAGTCTTAATTCTAATTTTGAAAATGAGAAATGTTAAGTGATATTTTAAAAATAGAGTTTGGTACTTCCTAAGCTTTACTAGTCAGATAAGTTGATTGTTCCAGTTTGTGGGTGTTTACTATTCCATTTTAGTGACCCAATGACGGTTATATTCTACCTCAAGATCAAGATATATTTTTTTATTCAAAGCATATTCTAATTCTTTTCTAGCCATTCTTCCTATTTGCTTTATTTTTTGTCCGTTTTCTCCTATTAACATACTCTTGTGATTCTCTTTGTTTGTTATTATTCGTGCTTCTATTACAAACATATCCTTACCTTCTTCGTCTTCTTTTAATTCTATTTTATCTACTTTAGCTGTAGTTGAATAAGGTATCTCTTGGCGCATAGCATCATAAATTTTTTCTCTCAGAATCTCTTCTACCCATACCTCTTTGGTGATATTAGTTAGCTGATCTTCCGGGTATAGTTTTTCTCCTTCCGGAAGCAACTTCATTATTTCTTTTTTTAGTGGGTCTAATCCTTTATTTTGTTTGGCTGAAACTTCGAATGTGGCTTCAAAATTAGGCTCCCATATTTTATAATCTTGTCTGTATTTTATGTTTTCCTTTCCAACATCCATTTTGTTGACCACCATTATTTTTGGTTTGTCCAAATGTCTTACCATTCCATAAACTGTTCTTTCTTCATCTCCTATTTTTCTAGTTGGGTCTACCACATACAGTATCAGATCCACACCTTCAGTAGCTTCTTCAGCTTTCTCTTTCAACTTTGAGTTGAGCTGAGTTTTCGCTCCTTTAAATACTCCCGGAGTATCTATAAATACTGCCTGGCCTTCATCAGTATTCATAACACCATGCAGGTGATGTCTAGTTAATTGTGGTGTGTTGCTCGTAGCTGCAATTTTTCTCCCCACTAGTGCATTCATCAAAGTAGATTTTCCAACATTTGATCTACCAATTATTGAAACTAGTCCTGATTTCATTTTTATTTATATTTAGTTTAATTTTTTGTTAATACAAACACTATAGTAGCATTTTTTTGGTAATTTTACAAGTTCGTGATAAGATTTAAGTGAAGCTATGTTTATTATTTTATTCGGTTAAAGAAATTATAAACTTATGAAAGTTATATTAACAGAAAGAGTAAAGGAGCAGGGCGAAAAGGGGGATGTTGTAGAAGTTAGCGCTGGTTATGCTAGGAACTACTTAATTCCTAATAATTTAGCAAAACCTGCTTCAGATGAAAACATATCTGAGATTAAACAAAAAAGGAAAGAAGAAAAGAAGCAGGAAAATAAGAAACATGAGCAGGCACAAAAAAGGTATTCTAGGCTAAATGGGGCTACTATAAATTTACAAAAGCCCGCTAATGAGGATGGCGGTTTGTACGCTTCTGTAAGCAAGGAAGATGTAGTCCAGTCTATAAAAGATTTTTGTGGCATAAAGCTAAGACAAGATCAAATCGAGTTTCCTCAAGAGATTAAAAGTACAGGTTCTAGTAAAGTTGAGGTAGCTTTGGCGGATGATAGTCGTGCTGAGTTAAATTTAAACATACAGCCTCAATAATTTAATCATGAACCAACTGTCGGATCCTAAATATGTTTTTGTAGTAGGAGGGGTAATGAGTGGAGTAGGCAAAGGGGTTACTACAGCTTCTTTGGGTACGATTTTTAAAGCCAAGGGGTTTAATGTTACTGCTTTAAAGGCGGATCCTTATGTGAATGTAGATGCTGGTACTATGAGTCCTACGGAGCATGGGGAGGTTTTTGTAACTAAAGATGGTGATGAGACAGATCAGGATATGGGAAATTATGAACGTTTTCTAAATGAAGACCTCACTTCTACTAATTATATGACTACCGGGAGAGTTTATAGCAGTGTGATAGAACGGGAAAGGAGTATGGGTTATGATGGAAAGTGTGTGCAAGTGGTACCTCACATACCGGAAGAAATCATAAGAAGAATCGAACAAGCACAAGAAAAGGCGGAGGCAGATATTACTATCACTGAAATTGGTGGAACGGTGGGAGAATATGAGAATATTTTATTTTTAGAGGCTGCAAGGGAGATGAAGCTTAAGAACCCGGAGGATGTCGCTATAGTTTTAGTTAGCTATCTTCCTGTTCCTGAGCATATAGGAGAAATGAAGACAAAGCCTACTCAGCACGCCTCTAGACAATTAAATGAAGCAGGTATCAACGCTGATATTATAATAGGGAGAAGTAAAACTGAGTTAGATAAGCCGCGTTATGAAAAAATCTCGGTTTTTTGTGGCTTACCGAAAGATCATGTAATATCTGCTCCGGATGTAGATTCAATTTATCAGGTTCCTTTAAATTTTGAAGAAGAGAATTTAGGTAATAAATTATTGAATTCATTAGGAGTTAAAGGTAGAAACTCAGACCTTACTGATTGGAGGAGATATGTGGAAAAACCCAAAGACGGAGAGGAGAAATTGAGTATAGCTGTAGTGGGCAAGTATTTTGAGACCGGTGATTTTACCTTATCTGATTCTTATATTTCTGTAATTGAAGCAGTAGAACATGCTTCAGCTTATACTGATGTGGATGTGGATTTGGAGTGGGTAGATTCAGAAGAGTATACGGAAAACCCGGGAAAAGCTGAAGAGCTGAAAGAGTTCGATGGTGTCATTGTGCCTGGTGGCTTCGGAACTAGGGGGGTGGAGGGGATAGTTACTGCAATTGAAGTGGTTCGCAAAAATAATATACCTTATTTGGGGCTATGCTATGGTATGCAGTTGGCTTGTATAGAATTTATGCGCAATGTTCTTGAAAAAAATGATGCAAATTCAGTTGAGATAGATCCCGATACGACCCATCCTATAATTGATGTAAATCCACACCAGGAGGAAAATATAAATGAAAATAGGTATGGAGGCACTATGAGATTAGGAGCATTTGATGCTCATTTAAAGAAAGACAGTAAAGTTCATGAAGCTTATGACAATGATGTAATCTCTGAAAGACACCGCCACAGATATGAGTTTAATAATAAATATCGTGATATGGTAGATGAAGCAGGTTTAAAAGTAGTAGGAGAAAATAAAGAAAGAAATTTGGTTGAAATCGTAGAGTTAGAAAACCACCCGTTTTTTATTGGTGTTCAGTTTCATCCTGAGTTTGTTTCTCGTCCAATGGAACCTCATCCTTTATTTTTAAGTTTTTTAAGCAATTTAAAATAAATGAACTGGATTGATTTATTATATCCAAGTTAGAAGTGTGAGGTGATTTAATTACCTTAGGTTTTTGTGTTTACTTATTAATTTATCTTACTAAATGTCTAATTTAAAAATATCTGAAGAACTTATAGGTCCAGCAGCTTTTGGGGTTAAGATGGGGGTTATTCTACCGGAAACTAATGTGAAAAAGAAAATAATTGAAAAAATAAAAACTATAGACGATAAAATACTGTCCGAAGGAGATACTCTTTGTATAACTGAAAATATAGTTGCTAGAACCCAAAATAATTATGTTACTGTAGATGAAATTGCTGAGGATGTTAGGAATAAGCTGGGTATTGACTCAGATTCTAATTTGGGGATTGTTTTTCCTATTTTAAGTAGGAATAGGTTTTCTATGATTTTGCAGTCCTTAGCTAGAGCTGTAAAGGATGGCAAGCTTTCTTTACAGCTTTCTTTTCCTGATGATGAGGTTGGAAACCCGATTATTAATCGTGAAATAATGAATAATTTAGGTAAAAATGATAGAGATAATATAGAGTATAATGAAATAAAGGATATAGACTTTCAGCACCCTCTTACGGAAGTTAATTACTTAGATTATTATAAAGATATAATTGAAAGGGAAGGTGCGGAAGCTGATATATTCTTAAACAATGATCCAAGTGAGATTCTGAAAAGAAAATTAGATGGAGTTATAGCAGCTGATATTCATACTAGAGAAAAAACTAAGCAAATATTAGATAAAGATTATCTTACTTGCACAACATTGGATGAAATATGCAATGAAGGTGAAAACTCCTCTAAATGGGGTCTTTTAGGAACTAATATGGCTTCTTCTGACAGGTTGAAACTTCTTCCTCAGAACGGAGATAAATTTGTTCATGAAATACAGGATAAAATTTTGGAGGAGACTGGAAAAAAGGTTCATGTTTTGATTTATGGTGATGGTGCATATAAAGATCCGAGTAGTGGTATTTATGAACTTGCCGATCCCAGTGTAACATTTGGTGCTACTGATTCATTGAAAAACAAATATAGAAGAGGTGTAAAATATAAGCTTCTTGCTGATAAATTTCATGAAGAAGGGTTAAGTGAAGAGGAAATTGAAGAAAAGATACGAGAAAAACATAAAGAACATGAGGAAACCAAGCGTGAAAGTGATATTGAAGCAGAGGGCACAACACCAAGAAAAATTACTGATGTTCTTGGGAGCTTGTCTGATTTGGTGAGTGGTTCAGGTGATGCTGGCACACCAATAGTGTTGATAAAAAATTTGTTTTAAGTAGTTGCTTAGATAATTAGAATTAAAAAACCGCCATGATTTATTTGTGGCGGTTTTTTATTAAACACTTTTTTGTCTTTTTGATATTTTCAGAATAGCTCCTTTACTCGACAACAAAGGAGGGAAAAATGAGAAAGAAAATCTTCGGGTTTTTTAAGTCATTTTTTAATTCTCTTTTTCGCGATTCCCAATCAGGAGTTAGTTGGAGAAAAATTAAAGAAAAATCAAAAAAATTTAATAGAAACTCTAAGGGTGACGAATTGATTTTTGCAGTTAGGTCTTTTGACGAACCAGTAATTGAAGTTTCTCCGGAAAAAAGGTCTTGAGATAATACGGTAAAAATATCTCAAGAAAAGTTTAATAATATTCCTGATATTCCCGGTGCTAGGTTTGAAGATTATATCGTTTTGAAAAAAGACAAAGAAAGAAACAAAGCGTATATTACTCCCGAAGATAAAATCTCTTTTGAGGGTTGAAAACTTAAAGCTAAAGAAAAACCGCAAGAACTGCTGCCTTGCGGTATGTTTTTGTTTGTATCTGTTTTTTAAATCATATCAATTATGAAAAAAACTGTAAAATCTCATTCGTTCATACCTCCTTAGCTTAACGTTAGTGTTAAATATATTTGTAAGACCCTACATTCAAAAGTATTTCACTATAATTTTTAAACCTTATTTTTTTGAAACTTTTTGCCCCTCTTCGGTATCTCTCACCTCATAACCTTTAGCTTTGATTTCAGCTCGCAGCTTATCGCTTCTTTCCCAGTTTCCTGCTTCACGAGCTTCGGCTCTCATTTCTAAAAGCTCTTGTACTTCTTCTGGTATTTTTACTTCTTTTTCTTTTAGTTCTAACAGGTCTAAACCGAGAATTTTATCAAATTTAGAGATTAAATTTCTACTAATTCTGTCTTGCTCAAATCCTTTCCAGAGTACAGATAGTGCTTCTGCAGTATTTAGGTCGTCGTTTATAGCTTCCATAAACTCTTCTTCAAGTTTTGGATCACCGGGTTTATTTTTATCTAAGCTGTTTGTCTTTCTTCTTAGCTTCTTAAGTCCTTTTTCGGCTGCCTTCAAAGCGTCCCGGGTAAAATTTAATTCTTTACGATAATGAGATTGTAGTAAAAAGTAACGGAAAGCTAAGGGTTCGATACTTTTATTTTTAATATCTTTCATAGTTACAAAATTGTTTTTTGATTTACTCATTTTCTCATCTTTGACTTGTAGGAACTCTACATGCATCCAAAAATTAACCCATGGCTTTTTGCTTGTTGCAGCTTCGGATTGTGCTATTTCATTGGTGTGATGTACTGGTATATGATCAACTCCCCCCCAGTGTATATCGAATTGTTCACCCAAATATTCCATTGACATTGCTGAACACTCTATATGCCAGCCTGGGAACCCCATCTTTTCGAAAGCTTTCCACTCCATTTGTCTGTCTTTGTCTTCAGGTGAGAATTTCCACAAGGCGAAATCATGCTTATTTTTCTTTTCTTTCATCTCGACTCTAGCACCCGGATCTAAATCCTGCTCTTCGAGATTAGCTAATTTTCCATAATCATCTAATTTAGTAGTATCAAAATAAATTCCATCCGAAGTTTCATAAGTATAGCCCTTATCTATTAATTTTTGCACCAGATTTATCATCTCTTCTATATGTTCAGTTGCTATAGGCCATTTATCTGGAGGTAAGATATTTAAGTCACTTACATCTTTTTTGAAGGCTTTGGTATAAAATTCGGCTATTTCCTCTGCTGATTTACCTTCGCGTCTCGAGCCTTGTTCCATCTTATCTTTACCTTGATCCGCATCATCAGTGAGGTGCCCAACGTCGGTTATATTCATTATATATTTGACATTGTGGCCTTTATATTTCAAAACTCTATATAAAATGTCTTCTGTGGTAAAAGCTCGCAGGTTACCTATATGTACATAATCATATACAGTAGGCCCACATGAATACATCTTAACTTGGTCATCTTCTCGGGGTATAAATTCTTCTTTTGATTTTGTTCTGGAGTTATATAGTTTTAGCATTTTATTTTTTGTAAGTGCTTTTATTATATTTTCAAATTCTGTTTTTGTAAAGCCTCAATTTTAGGACTTTTATATGTTTGTGTTATAATTTCTATAGAAATATTCGTTTTATTAATATCAAAATACTTAAATGTCACTTTTTGGTAGTGAGGAACAAACTTACGTGGGGGTTGATATAGGCTCTGGAGGTATTAAGGTTGTTGAGCTTAAAGAAGAAAAAGAAAGACCTCAGCTTTGGACTTATGGTATGGTGGAAAATCCTATTGATATCCACCTTGATACTGCTGACTCCACTCCTGAAGAACATACAAAAGAAAGTGGAGATATTGTTTTGCCAGAAGATCAGGATAATAATACCCCGGAAGAAATGCAGTTGGATGAAGAGAAGGTTAATAAGTGTGCAGGCACTTTGGAAAAATTGATAAAACAATCAAAGGTGAAAGGCGATGAGGTTACTGCTAGTTTACCGGTATCTTTTGTTTTTCATACAATAGTGACGGTTCCGGAGATGGAAGAAGATGATTTGAGTGAAGTTATAAAAGCAGAAGTAGATAAATTAATAAACAGGCCTGTGGATGAGATGCAAATTGTACATAGAGAAATACCAAACAGTGAAGATAGTGATTACCAGAGGTTTTTAGTAACTGCAGCCCCAAAAAAATTGGTAAAGTTCTATTCTGCAATATTTCAAAAAGCAGGCTTGCAGCTACAGGAGTTAGAAACCGAGGCTTTTTCTTTGCAGAGATCACTGGTAGGTGATGATCCATCTACGGTTCTGGTTGTAGATATTGGTACTGAAAGATCTAATTTTTTTATTATGGATCAAGGGTTGCCTATGACACATAGAAGCATAGAAGTAGGGGGTGAGACTATTGATACTATTTTATCTGATATAACTGACTTAAAACAGCAGGATATTACACAAGTAAAGAAAGATGTATCACGTTTACAGGAGCAGGATATAGATCCGAGTCCGTTTGAGCAATTAACAGATCCTCTTATAAAAGAAATAGAGTATGGTTTTGACCTTTATGCTCATCAATCGGGAAATGAAAACAAAAGACCGGAAAAAATTATACTCACAGGAGGTTCTTCATTTTTCCCACCTATAGCCAAAGCACTAAGGGATTATTTTGATATGAAAGTATTTATTGGGGACCCTTGGGCTCATGTAGTTTATCAGCAAGGATTGAAGCAAATTTTAGATGAGATAGGCCCTAGAATGTCTGTTAGTATAGGTTTAGCTCTCAGAAACTTAGTATAATTGCAGAATTTCTCACTTTAATATATAATAACAATGAGCTCTGAAGCTGATGTTTTACATATTGATAATGATAGCCACTTTCTAGATATTTACCAAGACTTCTTGTCAGAAAGAGGATTGGAGGTACATACTTGTAAAAATGAAGAAAGAGGTTTCCGTGCTGCAAAAAATAAAAATCCTAAATTAATTTTGCTAGAAGTAGTGTTGGAAGATATGAATGGTTATGAATTACTGGAAGAATTGAAGCAAAATGGAGAGACGAATTACATTCCCGTAATAGTACTGTCAAAACTGGGACAAAAAAGAGATCTACAAAAGGCCAGAGACCTGAACGCTAACGGGTATATTATCAAACAACATGTCAAACCTAGGGACGTTGTAAGATATATAAAACAAAATTTTATTAAATAACATCTTATGTCAAAAAATAAACCAAAAGGATTTACTTTAATAGAGTTACTAGTTGTAATAGCGATTATAGGACTTCTTTCAACTTTGGCTGTGATTGCTCTAGGTTCAGCAAGAGAAGAGGCTCGTGATCAAAATAGATTGTCAGATCTTAAGCAAATTCAGACTGCTCTAGAGATTTACTTTACAGAGAACAATCAGTATCCTGTTGCTAAAGAAGGGGTGGTCTTAGGTGGAAATAAAGCAAAATGCTTAAACCCAGAGAAAGGCTTTACTCGTTCTGGTTGTGATAATTCTTTAAGTAAAATACCTTCCGATCCGGGAGAAAATAATTATGTTTATAGTTCCGAGGAGGGTGATACTTACACAATACGAGCCAGGCTTGAAGGAAAAACAAATGGACTTCAAGCTGGTCCTATAGTTGTTACTCCTTCGGGAATTAAAAACGCTGAACAGAAAAGTAATTAGTTTGGAATAAAATATGGAAATTTGGGGTTTTTTAGCTAGTTTTGTTTTAGGTGCTGGATTTGGGAGTTTTTTGAATGTTTTAGTTTATAGGTCAAAAAAAGAAATTTCTCTATTAGAGCCTAGTTCTTTTTGTCCTAACTGCGAAGAAAAGATCAGGTGGTACGATAATATCCCTATACTTAGCTTCTTATTATTAGGTGGTAAATGCAGAAACTGTAAAGAGGAGATTTCATGGCAGTATTTTTTGGTAGAGCTCTGGTTGGCTCTAGTTTTTTTATTTATATGGAGGTTTCATGGTTTAGATTCGGGTGTAATTATTATACTACGTGATTGGTTTACTGTTTTTGTTTTGACCTTCATTTTTACTTATGACTTGCGTTATCAGCAGATACTGGATAGGGTTACCATACCTGCAATCTTGATTATTTTTTTTGTAAATGCTTTTTTCGGCTGGGTGGGAGCAACTGCCATGATACTGGGTGCGGCTGTAGCAGGTGGCTTTTTCTTACTGCAGTTTGTGGTATCGAGAGGGAGATGGATCGGGGGAGGCGATATCCGTTTAGGGGTATTAATGGGGGTGATCTTAGGGTGGCCGGAAGTGTTATTAGCCTTGTTTTTAGCTTATGTCATCGGTGCTGTAATAAGTATTATTCTACTTATTTTTAAAGATAAGAGTTTTACTAGCAAAACACCTTTTGGGGTGTATTTATCAATAGGTACTTTTATAGCTTTATTTTTTTATGATGAAATTTTAAATTGGTATTTAAATCTTGTCTTGTTTTAATTTAAATTTATGGCAGATAAAGAAATAAAACAAAAAGTAAAAAAGCTTAGAGAACAAATTAGGGATTTGAGGTATAGATATCATGTGGAGAACGATCCGGAGGTTACTGATGCTATGTATGAGGGTTTAATGGATGAGCTTAAACAGATAGAAGAAGAGCATCCTGAACTAGTTACTGAAGATTCTCCGACACAGAGAGTAGTAGGTGAGCCGGCAGATGATTTTGATAAAGTCGAACACTTGGTTGAGCAACATTCTTTTAATGACGCTTTTGATAAGCAGGATATGTTAGATTGGGAGGAGCGTATGATGAAACGGTTGGAGAAAGAACTCGGAGAAAGACCAGATGATATGAATTACACAGCTGAGTTGAAGATTGATGGGATTCATATCGTTTTGACTTATAAAAATGGCCGCTTAGTAACGGGGGCTACTCGAGGCGATGGAGAAGTAGGGGAGGATATTACACGAAATATAAAAACGATACACTCTATACCTTTAAAGATAGATGAAAAAGAAACCATGGTAGTTGAAGGGGAGGCTTGGATGAGTGAGAAGACTTTAGAAGAGATAAATGAGAGAAGAAAAGAAGATGGCAAAGCTGAGTTCGCAAACCCTAGAAATGCAGCAGCTGGGACACTGCGACAGCTAGACCCAAAAGTGGTTGCTCGTAGAAACTTATCCTTTACTGCTTATGATATTACTTATGGACCTACTCCAGATACACAAGAAGAAGGGTTAAAAAAATTAGAGAATTTAGGTTTTCCTACAGAAGAAGATTGGGAAGTATGTGATGGGATAGATGAAATTATGGATACATATAATAAATGGGTAGACAGAGAAAAGACCGGAAAACCTTTTTGGATAGATGGATTAGTAGTAAAAGTGAATCAAAAAAGATATCAAGATATCTTAGGATATGTCGGAAAAGGACCTAGATGGGCTATTGCTTTAAAGTTTCCGGCTGAACAGGGTACTACTGAAATAAAAGATGTTTACTGGCAGGTGGGAAGAACAGGACGGTTAACTCCTGTAGCTTTATTGGAAGAGGTGGACTTAGCCGGCACTACTGTAACTCATGCTACTTTGCATAACTATGATGAGATACAGGAATTGGGGGTTAAAGTGGGTGATCAAGTAGTGGTTGAAAAGGCTGGAGATATTATCCCTCAGGTAGTTAGGGTATTAGAGAAGATGCGGGACGGAGACGAACAAAAAATAGAAGAACCAAAAGAATGTCCTATCTGTGATTCGGAAGTTAAACGAGAAGAATTGAAAACTGAAGAAGAGTCAGCTGACCTGTTTTGTACTAACCCTGATTGTTATGCAAAAGAGCTCGAATCAATAAAGCATTTTGTATCCCAAGATGCTTTCGATATAGAAGGATTGGGAGAAAAGATAGTTAAACAGCTATTGGATGAAGGTTTAATTAAAGATGCTGCAGATATTTTTACTCTCAAGCGTGGGGATTTAGAACCACTTGAAAGATTTGCCGAGAAAGCCGCTGATAATTTGGTGACCGCGATTGATGATTCTAAAGAGATATCCTTACCTCGGTTTTTATATGCCTTAGGTATAGAACATGTGGGAGATGAGACGGCTTATCTTTTGTCAGAGAATTTTGGCAATTTAGAAAAAATAAAAAAAGCTAGTAGAGAAGAGCTAGAAGAAATTGATGATATCGGTCCAAGAGTGTCACAATCAATAGTTGAATTTTTCAATGATGAAAAAAACCAAGAACTTATAGAAGAACTAAAAGAGAACGGGGTAAAAATACAAAATTTTCAGGCTGATACCACTGATGAATTAGAGGATGAAGTATTTGTTTTTACTGGAACTTTGGAAGATTTTACCAGAGATGAAGCCCAAAGAGAAGTGCGAGAACGAGGAGGTGATCCTGCTAGTTCTGTCAGTTCCAATACTGATTATGTTGTAGTTGGTGATAATCCGGGCTCTAAGTATGAAAAAGCAAAAGAGTTAGACATAGAGATATTAAATGAAGAAGAGTTTAAGGAGTTAATTAGTTGATTAAACTAGACCTATTGGATATAAAAATAAAACAAGCCGACATAACAAATCAAACTACCGACGCTATAGTAAACGCAGCCAACTCCTCGCTTATGGGAGGCGGGGGAGTGGACGGTGCTATTCACTCGGCGGCCGGCTCTAACCTAAAAGAAGAGTGTAAACGTATTAGAGAACGTGAGTATCCTGATGGCTTGCCTGTTGGTGAAGCTGTTATTACTGACGGGTATAATTTGGAAGCGGATTATGTAATTCATACAGTTGGTCCTCGCTACAGTGAGGATGAGGATAGAGACCGCAAGCTACGAAATGCGTTTAAAAATAGTTTAAAACTAGCAGAAGAAAATGAACTAAGTTCTATTTCTTTTCCTGCTGTTAGTGCAGGAGCTTATGGGTATCCTACCGAAAGGGTGGCTGAAATTGCTAAAAAAGTTACAACTGATTTTCAACCCAAAAGACTGGAAAAGATTATCTTTTGTCTTTTTTCTAAAGATGATTTTGAAGTTTGGGACAAATTATTTTAAACTTAAAATTACTCTTTAAATAACCGAGTGTGTGACAGCTATAATATTTATGTATCATAGCTGTTGCACATTCGGCAATTCACGACCAAAGAAGAAAAGGAGGGCAGAATGGACTTTGAAGACATTGAAAAAGGCGACATACTCAAGTGGAAAGGACCTTTTCAGTTAAGGATAGGAGAACCTCATCACGATTGGTATTATCCATGCCTTGTAAAGTAGTAGAAAAAGATGTAGAAGAAGGAACTATAATAATTATAGATTTTGATCAGCTTAGAGAGAGGGTTCTCGATAAAGGATCAGTACCTAAAGTTATAGAGCCTGCCGAAGATGAGTGGGTTAGAAAGTACATGGAAGACAGAGAGAGGAAATTCAAAAAAATATTTGAGCAAGCTAAAGAAGAACTGTAAAACAACTGAAATTGCATGAAAGAGGCAGCTGAGGATTATTTTGAAGGAGCAAGTGCCATTTTGCTTGCTAATGAGGCAGAGCTTAACTAAATCAAAGGAGGAGGGCGAGGTTTACCTCGTCCGCCTTACAAAAATATTCTATTGACTAGGATTTTTTTGTAAGGTTTTTCCTGCGATTTTCAGTAGATTTTTTATTTAAAAATATGTCCGTTTTTAATAGTTATAGTTTTGACCAAAGTATACCTTGATCCCGATAAAAAACTAGATACTCAAAAAGTGAAGAGTGTTGCGACAAATTCTGATATTGAGGTTTCTTTAACCGAACGAGCTGAGGAGAATATCAAGAAATGCAGAGAGGTAGTAGAAAATCTTTCTAAAGATAAAGCTGTATATGGAATCAATACTGGTTTTGGCAGCTTTAAAGATAAAGAGATAGATTATGATGATGTAATTCAGCTTCAAAAAAATTTGATCCGAAGCCATTCTGCAGGTGTAGGCAGTCATTTTTCTAGACCTATTGTAAAAGCGATGTTGGTTTTAAGACTTTATTCTTTTACATTTGGGTATTCTGGAGTTAGGCTGAAGTTAGCTCAGCTAGTTAAAGATATGATAAACAAAGAGGTGATTCCAGTAGTTCCCTCTCAGGGGTCGGTGGGGGCTTCTGGTGATTTAGCACCTCTTTCTCATGCCGGTTTGGTTTTGATGGGAGAAGGCAGAGCTTATGTTAATGATAGTGAAATTTTGGATGGAGCAGATGCTCTTAAAAAATATGGTTTGAGGCCGATAGAGTTTAAAGAAAAAGAAGGCTTAGCATGGAACAACTCCACTTCTGCAATGAGTGCAGTTGCTGCACTGGTTGTAAATAAATCTAAGAGATTAATGCAATTAGCCGATTTAGCTTGCGCTATTTCTTATGAAGCTTTCTGTGGTATTACTGATGCTTTGGATTCAGATTTACATGAGCTGAAGCCGCATTCTGGACAAAAAAAGAGTGCAGAAAATATCAAACAGAAATTAGAAGGATCGAAGCTAGTAGATTCTTATCCTGAGAGAATACAGGATTCTTACTCCTTACGTTGTGCACCACAAGTGCATGGAGCAGCTCGAGAAGCTATTAACCATGTTGAACAGGTAGTTAATACAGAGTTAAATTCTGTGACCGACAATCCTTTGGTTTTTCCCGAGAAGAGAAAGGTAATTTCTGGCGGTAACTTCCACGGAGAGGCTATAGCTATTGCGGTTGACTCTTTAGCTAATGCCATATCAGAGTTGGCAAATATTTCTGAAAGAAGAACAGCAAAACTAGTAGATGAGGACAATAATCACGGCTTACCTGCTTTTCTGGTCCCGGAACAAGAATCAGGAGTGAATAGTGGTTATATGATTCCACAATATACTGCCGCTGCTTTAGTTTCTGAAAATAAATCTTTGTCACACCCCGCTTCCGTTGATTCGATTCCTACTTCTGCGAACCAGGAAGACCATGTCAGTATGGGTACAATAGGAGCTAGACAAGCGTTAGAGGTTGTTGAAAATACGGAAAATGTGATAGCTATTGAGTTGTTAGCTGCAGCTCAAGGTGTAGAATTCCGTGGTACCGAGGAGATGGGGCAAGGCACTAAAGAGGCATATAAAAAAATAAGGAATAAAATAGATTTTACTCAAAAAGACAGAGAATTTCACAAGGATATTGAGAAAATAAAGCAAATAGATTTTTTTAACAATGAATACTCTACAGAAGATTAAAAACCTCTTCTGGGTGCGTAGCCTGAAAGATTATTTTGATAGATATGAGAAATACTTACTCCCAGGTGCTTTGGTTGTGGGGTTATTGATAGATGCTTTAACCTTTCGAAATATTAATATAGATACTGCTTTCAGTTTATTGACTTCTTATTTGGTCATCTCGATTTTGACGATTGCCTATATTCATGCTTTTAAAGAAAAAATTTTCCCCGAAACCAAAATATGGGAGTCAATCTATGTTTATTCTCCGCTAGTCATTCAGTTTACATTTGGTGCTTTACTTAGTGCAATTTTTATTTTCTATTTCTTTTCGGGTACGGTTTGGGTTAGTTGGCCTATATTTTTAGCTCTGGTTATTTTAATGATAGTTAATGATAGTTTCCGTGAGTATTATTTGAAGGCAGAAGTCCAGCTTGGTATTTTTTACTTTATTCTATTGCTATTTTTAATTTTAGTTTTCCCATTTTTAATGAATAAAATCGGACCCGGAATATTTTTTCTAAGTGGGGCGGCTAGTTTGGTTATATTTTTCGGTTTATTAAAATTATTGCTTTATCTGAGTACAGAGGTTGATATAAAAAGGAAAGGTATAGCAACAATAGTAATTTTGATATTTTCAGTTGTCAATATCCTTTATTTTACCAATATAATTCCGCCTATACCGCTTTCCGTACGAGATTCTGGGGTTTATTATCGGGTGGATAGAATAAATGGAAATTATCAAGTCGTAGCTCCTCAGAGTAGTTGGAAAGACTATTTTATTTCCAGCAATAAGATCAAGTTTTCAGAGGAGTCGGAAATTTTCGTGTACACTGCCGTTTTTGCGCCTTCGGATCTGACAGAGGAGATAATTCATGAGTGGCAATATTATGATAGTGAAAATGAGAAATGGGACAGTACGGATGAGCTTAGTTTTTATCTAGTTGGGGGCAGAGATGGTGGTTATAGAGGTTACTCTAAAAAATCCAACCTCAAAGAAGGGCATTGGCGTGTAAAAGTAGAGACACAGGAAGGAAAAGTATTAGATATCATTGACTTTGAGTTAACTAAAACAGAAGATTCGATTAAAACTGTTGAAAGGCTCAAAAGATAAATAGGTTAGACTTTTTTTGTTTATATTTTTAAGATATAAATCAACGAGAATGATTTTGTTAATTAACTAAATAATATTATGAAACCAGAAAATAGAAGCCCTAATAAGGAAGAATTAGAAACAGAAGTCAATGAGGGTTCGTCTGAGCAAGATGGGGCAGAGGAATCTGAATCAGACGGATTAGAAGTAGAAGACAGTGGAGAAGAAGAAAGAAATGTGATGAGAGAATTATCAAAGCAAGCAGGACCAACAAGCACTATTTTAGCAACTGCTTTATCTCTAGGTTTAGCAGCTTGTGAGATTGATAGAAAAGCTACAGAAGCTAAGAGGAGAGAGGTTGTTTTGGAAGGCCCTGAAGAGTTGTCAGATTATTACGAGGACAGTAAAGAAGAACTTAGGACTAAGTGGAATCTAAAACCTCCTGCAGCTTATGATCACATGGTTTATTCTGGAAAAAGCACCACCGAAATTGATAAAGATGAAGAAGGTTCTAATGTAGAAACAGATTTTAAAGAAGAAGGAAGCTTTCCTTTAGACAAAATTAAATCAGCTTTAAATGAAGGTCGGTTATTTTTTAGATCCAAGGAAGGTACTTTAGATAGAAAGGAGCTTGATAATGCGTATTCTATATCTGAGTTGAGTTTGTACCCAGGAGGAGTAAAAAGTGAATTTTTAGAAGTTAGGAGTTCTGAATTGTATGTAAATGAGGGTAATGGAGAAGAAGCACTAAAAGAAAATGCTGAATTAATTGTTGACTCTGATAAGAAGTTTACTGGCAGAGATCGAGAGAGGAGGAGTGAAGCAGTGCTTGAGGCGATTAAAAAACTTGTTAAAAGTGCGGGCAGCCAAGAAAATAAAAATATTACTTATCCTGAAATATCAGATGTAGAGTCCCCAAAAGAAGACAAGGTTCATACTTTAGATTACATAATGAGGGAATTTAGCGGAATATTAGTGGGTTATGAAGTAGATGTAGAAAAAGATGGTGTATTTTACGAAGCGACTATCAGCCCTGAGGGTAACAATTAAATATTAATGTAAAAGTAACTAAATATATTGAATAATTCTAAAATTTAAATATGCCAGCCATGCAATTATTAGCCCAAACAATCGGCTCTTTTATGGTTATTGTTGGTCTATCTTTCTTATTTCGCAGGGGGTATTTTTTGGAGAAATTAAAGACATTTTTTTCTCGCCACCCCTTAAGATTGACGATTGCGTGCGGAGAGTTGCTTGCGGGGTTATTTTTGGCTTTGGCTTTCAGCCAAAATTTTACCGATTATTCTTTGTATGGAAAGCTGATAGTGATTTTGGGTTGGACTATGGTAGCAGAGGGTATATTGAATCTTATAGTATCTGAGGCTGTTATTGAAAAAGCTTACCGAGCTACTTTGACGAAAAAATTCTTTGCAGGTTTTAGTTTATTTTTTACTGCTCTTGGCTTATATTTAGCTGGGTCCGGGTTTGGCTTTTTTTAATCTTTTCTTATTGATGTATAAATGGTATAATTTACATGGATTAATTTTAATCACTTTCTTATGCCAGAAGAGAATAATGAAGAAAAATTAGAAAATAATGATATAGATGCAATGTGGCTGGATCACTACTTGTTGGGCTCAGAGAGTGGGCTTGAGTTTTTAAATCGATTAAAAGGTGAAGGATCTTTAGGTCGTGACTTACCTATATTTGTAGTCTCTAATACTGCCAGCGAAGACAAGGTTAAATCATATCTCAGCTTCGGTGTAGACCAGTACTACACGAAAGCGGATAATAATCTGGGCGAGATTATAGACGATCTTATAAACGCCATTGAACAATCAAAACAATGAAAATCTCACCCGACAAAGTAGAACATATAGCACAACTGGCACGGCTCGAGCTTTCTCAAGCAGAAAAAGAGCGCTACGCCGAGGAGTTGTCGGTGGTGCTGGACTATGTAGAGAAATTAGAAGAGGTGGAGACCGAGGGGGTCGAGCCGACCTTTCAGGTATCCGGGCTTACCGATGTAACCAGAGAAGACGAGGTGGAGGAGATCAGTGATGAAGACCGATCTAAGATTATAGAGGAGTTTCCAAGCAAAGAAGGCAGAATGCTAAAGGTACAAGAAGTATTCGATAATGAATAATTTATGGATATAGCAAATCTAACTATACCTGAAGCCAGAAAAAAATTAGATAATGGAGAGATCACGTCGGTCGATCTGACCCAAGCTTGTTTGGATAAAATAGAGCAGGAAAATGATGATATTAATGCATTTATAACCGTAGTTGAGGACTTAGCACTAAAACAAGCCCGGGAAGCAGACAATATTATTGAGCAGGGAGATGCTGGTCCTCTTACAGGATTGCCTTTCGGCGCCAAAGATACTTTGTGTATAAAAGATATTCGCTCGACCGGGGGAGCGAAAATTTTGGATAATTACGAGCCCCCATATACCTCTACCGTAGTGCAGAAAGTTTTAGATCAAAATGCAGTTTTGCTGGGAAAGCAGAACTGTGATGCTTTCGGCCACGGTGCCAGCAATGAAAATTCGATGTATGGTCCGGTGAAAAATCCCAGGGACACGGATAAAGTAGCCGGAGGTTCATCAGGTGGTTCAGCGGCAGCGGTTGCAGCGGGTATGTGTCTGTTTTCTATCGGAGAGGATACCGGTGGTTCTATCCGGCAGCCGGCCAGCTTTTGTGGAACTGTTGGACTTCGCCCCAGCTATGGCCGCAACTCACGCTATGGTGTAATGCCGATGGCAAGCTCACTCGATACCGTCGGTCCGATGGCTAAATCCGTAGCAGGTACAGCAATACTAGAGGAAGTAATGGCGGGCAAAGATGAAAAAGATGCTACTACTGTAGATACAGGTGTTCCCCAATATTCAAATAAATTAGACCAAGACATATCCGATCTAACTATCGGACTACCAAAGGAATACTTTGAGAAAGGCGAGCTGAACCGGGAGGTGCATGAGATAATAGATACCCAGTTTGAAGAGTTGGCAAATAAAGGCTGCGAGATCAAAGAAGTGTCTCTTCCGCATACAGAGTATGCAGTTTCCACCTACTACATTATAGTACCCAGCGAAGACAGCTCGAATATGGCACGACTTGACGGTATGAGATACGGGACCAGAGAAGAGGGTAAAGATCTAGAGTCTACTTACGGCAAATCCAGAGCAGAGGGTTTCCCCGATGAGGTAAAGCGGAGAATTATGATCGGAACGTATTCTCTCTCTGCTGGTTATTATGATAAGTATTACAAAAAAGCACAAAAAGTTCGGACTTTGATCAAGCAAGATTTTGAACATGTTTTCGAAGAGGTAGATGTACTACTTACCCCCACTTCTCCTTTCCCGCCTTTTGAGTTGGGAGAAAAGACAGGTAATGTACTGGATATGTATTTGGCAGATGTCTTTACTGTCCCCGCTGCTCTTGCTGGTATACCGGCTCTATCAGTGCCGGTAGCAGAAAACGGTGAGGGGCTTCCGGTAGGAGCTCAGATTATAGGTCCGAGGCTGAAAGAAGATCGGGTACTTAAAGTAGGAGCTGAACTTTTAAGTAGCTAAGAGATGCCAAAGGAAGTATATAGTTTTTATGATAATAGAATAGAAAAAGAGCTAGAAAAAGTAGAATCTAGCATGGAGAGCAGCCTTAGAGATTTGATTGAAATGAAAGAAAATGAACTAGAAAAACTTAGAAAGATAAAACACTACTACGAAGAGATAGATAAGTTTCAAAAAATTTTAGAAGCTGCAGATTCATCTGAAGAGAGACAAAAAGCAAAAAAAAGAATAAAAAAACTACGACAAAGAATAAAAGATGTGGGCAAACAGGTACAATTTGAAAGAGAAGAAATAGGTTACCTTTTGCAAATTATTAAAGATCAAAAAGGTAAAGATGATTTGGAGCGCGCTTTGCATATTTTAGAGCTAAAGGAGATAGACGACGTTTGGTATGAAAAAGCTATAAATATTGATTTTAGCGATCCATCGAATATTAATTAAATTTTTATACATGCAAGAAGTACAAATACCACAAAATAAAAGAAACGGAGATAATAAAGAGAGAGGTTTTAGCCTGCACGAAGAAGAGGATTATCGTAAACCATGGCGCATCTTTCGAGTGATGTCCGAGTTTGTGATGGGATATCAGCTGCTGTCTACCTTGGACAAGCAAGTCACTATCTTAGGTTCAGCTCGTAGCGATGAAGAGGAAAAATATTATGGGATAGCAGAACAGCTGGGACGTCTATTAGCTCAAAATGATTATTCTACTGTCACCGGTGGTGGTCCTGGAATTATGGAGGCTGCTAATAAGGGTGCTTTTGAAGAGGGGGGTGATTCGATTGGTTTAAACATACAGCTCCCCTTTGAACAGAAGGTTAATCAGTATGTAAAAAGGGCGATCGGCTTTCATTATTTTTCCACCAGAAAGGTTATGTTAACCGCGCCGGCTGATGCTTTTGTATTATTTCCCGGCGGTTTTGGCACTATGGATGAGTTTTTTGAGATAGTTGATAATATGGAGTTGGGCAAGATGTGTGAGGTGCCAATAATTTTAGTTGGAGAAGAATATTGGAAACCCTTGATAAAGTTTCTCAAAGAAAGTGGGTGCCAGCTAGGCAGTATTAATGAAGAGCAGGTGAAACAGTGGCATGTAGTAGAGACAGCACAAGAAGCATTTGAGATAATTAGTGAAAGCGGTGAAGGACATGGCAGAGAAACTTGTGAATTGTCTCCGACTCATTTTCACTCCGAGACCTCTATGAACTGGCGAGTGTTTCGTATTATGTCGGAGCTGGTGGAAGGGTTTGAGTTTATAAGTGACCTTGAAAAAGATGTTTCTTTTTATGGTACAAAAAGTATAAAAGAGGATAGTGATTATTATAAAGCAGGCTACCAGCTTGGAGGAGAGATTGCCAAGAATGGGTTTGCTGTACTGACAGGAGCTGCTCCCGGCATGGATGAAGCAGTAAATAAGGGTGCTATAGAAAATGGTGGGGGCTCGATCGGAATTAGTATGAAGGTTCAAGGACAAATAAGATTAAACGAATATATTAATAAATCATTGGTTTTCGATTTTCCCTTTACTCGTAAGATGATTATTACCGCGCCTTCTGATGCTTTTGTGTTTTTCCCAGGTGGGTTCGGAACCCTCCACCAATTATTTGAGATTTTGACATTGATGCAGACCAACAAGATAAAACAGAAGCCGGTCATCCTTTATGACCATAAATTTTGGGAGCCTTGGCATGCATTTATAAAAAAGACTCTAGCTCACAGATTCGAGACCATTAGCCCTCAGGACGACGAGATTTATCAGATCGTAGATGATGTGGATACAATAATGGAGATTATTAATAAGAGGGTTTAGATGTTTCTATTATGAATATATTTGATTTTTTGTAGATTTCGTTGTATACTGACCTCACAATTGAGTTTTAGGAAGGGTGACCGAGTGGTCGAAGGTGCATGCTTGGAAAGCATGTGTGCCTAACGGCACCGAGGGTTCGAATCCCTCTCCTTCCGCAGCTGAGCGATTGATTATTACGGAGAGGTGGCAGAGTGGTCGAATGCAGCGCCCTGCTAAGGCGTTGTACCCGTTAGGGTACCGGGGGTTCGAATCCCCCCCTCTCCGCAGCTTTGACTTCTTTAAGTAGAATTGTAGGGCTTTGTTAAATAAACGAAATAGCTAAAATAATCTTGATATAAACTCGTTAGTAGCGAGTGTTTTTTAAATATTTACTTTTTATAGTATACTTTAATTAAGATTTATAAATTTAATACATGTTTCTTTCATCGGATAAACTAGCAGAAATACTAGTAGAAGAAAGGATAGCCACAAAAGAAGAGATGGATGAATACAAAGAACAAGCTAAACAAGAGGATCAGCACCTGTATCATTTTTTAATTGAACAAGGGGAAATAGATAAAGATGAGCTTGGCAAAGCTATTGCAAACCAAGAAGATATTGAGTATATAGATATATCTTCTCAGGATATAGACTCTTCTATTGTAAAAAATATTCCCGAGGTTGTAGCAAGAAAAAATAATGCAATTGTATTTAGTGAATCAGAATCTAGTGTGAAGGTAGCTCTGTTTGATCCGACTAGCGAGGATTTTATTGAGAACATTAAAAATAAGATACAAGAAAGAACACAAAGAATAATAGAAATGCAAGATAAAGCAGATAAAGAAGAGAGAAGTAGTTTGGCTAATAAAAATAAGGATGAGCTATTAGATTATGCTAAGCAAGAGTATGATATCTCTCTCGATAAAGAGAACACCAAACAGGAAATGCTTGATAATTTTTTAGATCAGTTGAATGAGATTAAGGATAAAGAGGCGCAAGAGAAAGAAATAGAGATATATTTTGGACATAAGCAGGATATTCAAGATGCTGTGCATGAAAATTATGACTCTAGCCAAGAGGATTTTGCGGCTATGGTTCAGGATATTATTGATAATCAGGGTGAGGACATCAACCCCGAAGATATGCCGATAATTAAGATCGTTAACGAGCTACTGCAGTATGCATATGAAAATAATGCTTCTGATATACACATCGAACCTTACGAAGAAAAGACTCTGATTAGGTTTAGGATAGATGGGATCCTTCATGATATTATTAGCATTCCCAAGAGCTTGCATAATCTGATAATTACCAGAATAAAGATTTTAGCTCGTCTCCGCACTGATGAGCACAGGACTGCACAGGACGGCAAGTTGCGATTTAATCACGAGGGGGAAGAAGTGGATGTGCGGGTCTCGATTGTGCCGATAGTATATGGAGAAAAGGCCGTACTTAGAATTTTAGCTGAGACTACCGGCAAATTTACTCTAGATAATCTCGGTTTCAGAGATCAGGATTTAGAAAAAATTAAGGATAATATAGACAGCCCTTGGGGTATGATCTTAGCCACCGGCCCTACAGGCTCGGGAAAAACTACGACTCTCTATACTGTATTAAAGAAGCTAAACTCTCGGGAGGTAAATATATCTACGATTGAGGATCCGGTAGAATATGGGATTGAGTCGATTAATCAGATTCAGGTAAACGAGGAAGCGAATCTTACTTTCTCCAATGGGCTTCGGGCCATAGTCCGACAAGATCCGGATATAATTATGGTTGGGGAGATAAGAGACGAGGAGACGGCACAGATAGCAGTGAATGCTGCTATGACAGGGCACTTGGTCTTATCAACACTGCACACTAATGACTCGGCGACCACACTTCCACGCTTGTTGGATATGGGGGTTCAGCCTTTTTTGGTAGCTTCTACTCTGAATGTTGTGATAGCTCAGAGACTGGTAAGAAAAATTTGTGAACACTGCAAAGGCAACAAAGAGATAGATGAAGAAACTAAAGAGCTGATTACAAGTGAGTTATCTGAGGATGTTATCGATGAATATGATTTATTGGATGCTGATCTAAAAGAGGGCAAGGGTTGTGCCAGCTGTCAGCAGAGTGGATACCAGGGGCGAGTGGGTATATATGAGGTATTGGATGTGTCTCAAAAGATAAAACAGATGGTGATGGATAAGAAAAATGCAGATGATATAAAACAACAGGCGATAGAGGAAGGAATGCTACCTCTGATCAAAGCCGGGATTGAAAAGGTATTAGACGGACAAACCACGCTCGAAGAACTTTTACGTGTAGCTCAAGAATAAAATAATATGGCAGATTTAACTGAGATTACAAAACCTAAAGAAGACACAAATAATAAGAAAGAAGAAAAAGATAAGCACTGGTGGGAAAAGGAAATTAATATTTTGGGAGTATCCAGCAAGCAGATCTTATTTTTTACTAAGAACTTGTCGGTAATGCTTCAGGCAGGCTCTACTTTGACTGAATCCTTGGAGGTTTTGGTAGGACAAACCAAAGGAAAGTTAAAAAATATAGTAAGACAGGTTCACAAAGAAGTGAGTAGGGGGCATGAGTTCAGCGAGGCTTTGAAAAAATACCCCAAGGTTTTTTCAGACACCTATATAAGTATACTTCAGGTTGGAGAAAAAACCGGAAGTTTAGGAAAAAATTTGCAGTACTTAGTAGATCAATTAGAAAAGACTCATTCTCTAAAAAAGAAGATTTTTTCTGCGATGTTGTATCCTGCTATTGTCTTGCTTGGTGGTGTTGCTGTTTCGATCGGAATTATTGTGTTTGTGCTGCCAAAGGTTACTGATTTGTTCGAGAGCTTTGATGTAGCTTTGCCCTGGTCTACACAGCTGTTGATGGCGATATCCAGTTTATTTCAAAACTATGGCCTTATTGCAGGTGTGGTTTTAGCAGTGACTCTGATAGTGTTTTATTGGGTTACCAGACAAGATTTTGCGAAGCCTGTGACTCATTGGGTGCTGCTCGAGGTGCCTGTAGTCAAAAAGATATCCAAACACTTTAACTTGGCTATGTTTTTTAGAACTTTAAGTATATTATTAAAAAGTGGAGTTACTATCGATGAGGGCATAAAAATATGCAAAAAAAGTGTAACCAATGTTTATTACAAAGATTTTTTAGATGAAGCTTATGAGGAAATAAAAGGAGGAAGCACACTGACCGATGCTATGAGAAAAAGAGAAGACCTTTTTCCCGCCACGAATGTACAGATTATAAATGTCGGGGAGGATTCAGGCACATTGGGCAAAGCGCTGAAGTATTGCTCCGATATTCACGAAGAGGAGCTGGATGATATTACTAAAAATCTGTCTGACATTTTGGAGCCTGTTCTGCTTATCGCTATCGGTCTTATGGTGGGCTTTTTGGCTGTTTCTATAATTACACCTATTTACTCTATTACTGGTGATTTACAATAATATGAAAGGTTTTACCTTAATAGAGGTGCTTGTAGTAGTTGGGATTATCATTGTTATTTCAGCTTTGAGTTTGCCTTTCTATGGTAAGTTCGTGAATATGAACTCTATAAACTCTCAAGTTACCGAGGTCAGAAAAAACATTAGGCTAGCACAAGAGGAAGCTCAGGCAGGCAAGCACAACTCCAATCACGGGATCCACTTTACGACCACCAGCTATACACACTATGTAGGTTCTGATTTTAACTCTAGAGACAAAAACAAGGATGAGGACTATGATCTGAATAATAAACTAGAGTTTATCAGTTCATTTGAGGTTAATTTTAGCAAAGATACGGGCCTGCCTTCAGCTACAGGAACTATAACTATCAAGAATACGAATAACGGAAAAACAGCTGATATTTCGATCAATGAGGAGGGTTTAATATATTAGAATTAACTTATGAAATCCAACCGAGGCCAAAGCTTACTTGAGGTAATTATTGCTCTGGGTATATTTTTTTCTGCTATAGTAGGGTCCTTGTCCGCTACCTCATTTTACTTGGATAATTACCAAAGAAGTAAGGATATATCCAAAGCTAGAGAAGTGGTTCAAGAATCTTTTGCTGCGATCAGATCTATTGCCTACGAGGACTGGGGGCAGATTTCCGATGGTACTTATGGCATCACTACCAGCTCCGGTAAGTGGAAGCTAGCTAATGATCCGGACACGGTAGACGGAAAGTACAAAAGAAAGGTAGTAATCTCTTCGGTTAATAAAGGCGGTAATTGTAACATTACCAGCTCAGGAGGAACAAAAGACAGCGATAGAAAGTTTGTGACCACTACTGTCAGCTGGAGCACACCTAGTGGCACTTCGACTAGGTCTTTTGGTAGATATATTACCAGATGGGGAAACCCTAAAAACTGCCTGCCAAAATCAGATAATGGTATAGCTTTTACCCAAAATGAAGAACTAAAGACTCTTCCTGCAAATGACGGACAGATAAATGAATGGGACCCGGGTGATGTGGATATAATAGGATCTATGCGCTCTGATTTTGATGATGATGGCAGCAATGATTTGGTATATCTAAAGAACAAAAATAAAATTAACGTCATAGATGAAAATGATGGGAGTGCCAGGGATATCAGTATCTCCAGCCAGAAAGCAAAGCAAAAAAATGCTATATTGGTTTCTGATAACTGGAACGGTTCGGGCACATCTACTTTCTATACTTCACAAGTGAACCCTCAGAATGAAATATATCATGTAGATGAAGCAGCAAACCCCACACTGGTAGCCGACCCTGATAATGGAGTTGATAGTGTAGTTGGGAAGGGGGACATAGATGGAGACGGGACTGATGAGTTTGTTTTTTTGGATGAGTCTCAGAATTTAAGATACATTGAGCCTGCCGACAGTGACAGCCAGGCTTACACGAAGATATATAATGATGTGGGCAAAAAAGATAGTATAGGTATAGGTGAGCCGGCTGACTTTGATGAAGATGGTACTGATAGGGTGCCTATAGTAGATAGTGGCAATGATATTATTTTGGTTGATTCGGGAGGTAAGGAGGAAACAATTATTTTTAGCTCTAACAGCAATGAGCCTTCGAAGTCTCCGATGGCTTCGGTAGATGTGGATGGCGACGGTCTGTTTGAAATAGTTTACATAGATAAAAGTGGAAACAATGACATTGCTAAGTATATAAATGATGTAGGAGGAGATAACGATGTAGACAAGCTTGTAGATGAGAACAATAACTCTATCGAGGCCGATACAAGCAGTGGCTTAACAGCAGCCGATACAAATAATGAATAAAATATGAACAAGAAAGGTTTTACCCTAACGGAGCTGATGGTTTATATAGCTATTTCTGCTATAATAGTAACGGCTAGCCTGACAGTGGTCTGGGATATTATCGGAGATCAAAATAAAAATGAGAGCATAACCCTGGTTAATGAAACCGGGGATTTGATCTTGGATAGAGTCGGTCTTTACAGTGGGGAGGCAGTAAGTATCGACTCGGAGACGGTGTTTAATTCGTCCAGCGGCAAGCTGGTTTTACAGATGAACAAACAGCCAAACAGGATTATAGAAGCCTATGATACCACGGTCACTTTAGGGGGTAATAATTTAAATACCACAAAGATTAGATCAAGGAGCACAGGAGAGGGGATAAATGTAGATGAATATTGTGCTGATAAAGATGTGAACAAAAAAGAAAATGAAAGTGAGAATGAAGACGAAAATCAAAACAATGATAATTATTCATATAGTTATGAGTATGACTATGATTATGAAAAAGGGAACTACCGCTACTATTATGAATACGATTATACCTGGTCCCCCGAAGCAGATCAGAGCCCGACTCCGACTCCTGATCCAAACGAAAATATGGACTGTATTAACAAGAATGTAAACCCTGATCCGGATCCGAACCCTGATCCCGACCCGCCTGACGACGCATTAGACGGTAAACAGAGAGGAAATGATTTGGTTCCTGATAAGGTAAAGGTAGAAAAGTTTCATCTTACAGACTTATCAAACAATCATTCTGACAGCTTTAAATTGAGACTAAAATTAGAAAGGTTAAACCCTGTTACAAAGTCTTATCAAGCTCAACAAAGCTGGAGTAGTGCTTTTACCTTAAAGAAAAGACAGTAAAATATGATAAATAACAACTCCGAGATTCAAAATAATAGTAACGGCTATGTAATGACTTTAATGGTAGTCATTTTGGCATCCATTATGTTGGTGGTAGTAACCAGTGCCTCCTATTCCAGTCTGACCAGCTTAAAGAAAAGTCAAACGACTTTGGATAAATCAAAGATACAGTCATTTACTGAAGGTTGCAGTGAAGAAGCTTTGTTACAGTTGAGTAGAAAACCTTCCTATAAGGGAGATAAATATGATCTGCGAGGCGGCACTTGTAATATAGGGGTTACAACCTCCGATAATACCAGCACGATTTCTGTAACCGGCACCTTATCAAATATGAATCATAATTATCGGATTGAGGTTAGTTTAGACCCTTTTAAGGTGATTAATTGGGAGTATTAATTTTGACAATAATATTTTTGTGATATAATAAACAAAAGGTTTATTTTTAACTAATTTCATATGCAAACCTTTATTAATCTAGATGAAGATAAGGGTTTTACCCTTATTGAACTCCTTATCGTAATAGCTATTATAGCTATACTGGCGGGCATAGTGTTTGTAGCTTTAGATCCCGGTCAAAGATTTGGCGAAGCACGTGATTCAGAGCGCCACTCAGAGGTAAACTCTATCGCTCAGGCAGTAAAGCAGCATCAAATAGACAATGACGGTGAATATTTATCAGAAATAGATGGTATGAATAATGGAGATGTAGAGATGATAGGTACCTGTGGAGGTACTTCTGACTTGAGCTGTAATGATAGTCCGGCTAGTACTACAGAGTGTGTAGATCTTACCTCAATAGCTAATGAAGGTTACCTACCAGAGGTACCCGAAGACCCTAATAATAATGACAGTGATGAAACCGGGTACTTCCTACAAAAGAATACCAGCTCAGTCAAAGTCGGAGCTTGTACAGCTGAGGAAACTACCAGCACTATCT
>JBDGRL010000050.1:0-2162 GCA_042218065.1 Candidatus Magasanikiibacteriota bacterium
ACCTGAACTGCATGATCGTCTAATTGCTGGGACAGCGAAGAAGGTAGATGTGCCTATTATTACTAATGATCCTGAAATGGAAAAATCTAAACATGTGGATACTATTTGGGATTAAAATAAATTATGACCCAAAAAACAACCCAAAACTAAAGAAAAGCTGATTGAGCAAATAAAGCCGATTTTGAAAGAGCATAAAGTTACTAAAGCGGGTATTTTTGGTAGTTATGCGAGAGATAAAGCAGAAAAGGAAAGTGATTTGGATATAATAGTCGACTTTAAGCCGGAAGTTGACTTATTTGATAGGGCGGGGGCTCAACTAGATTTGGAAGAAAAAACAGGGGGTGATGTGGACTTGATCACCTTCGATTCCTTAAAAGAAGAATTGGAGCCATATGTATACTCTGATTTAAAGATTTTTTAAAAGAATAAAATAATGAAAAAAGATCCAATTTGACTCTGATGAAGATTAGTTGTACTCTAAAACTACACTAAACCTCAAAAAACAGTGACATGCCCAACTCAGAATTTAAGCAAAACTTAATAGATAAACTTAAAAACAGCCCTCCTGAGTTGAAAATTATACATACCGATCAACCAAGGGATAGTTTTATAAAAAAGAACTTATTTGCAGGCGGTGTGGTTTTGAATAAATCAGAGTCGGATTGGAAATTGGCTCTACAAACCACTAATGAAAAAAGCTGGGGTCTGCCTAAAGGTAAATCTAAACTGGATCAACCAGAAAAAGAAAAGTTATTGCAAGTTGCAAAAGAGAAGGTAGCTCATGAGACAGGTGTTGCTGGAGGTAATTTGGATTTTTTGAGTTATCTAGGAAGAATAGAACGACCCTCAAGAAGCCATAATGTCTGGAAGGAAGTTCATTACTTTGTATTTTTATCTCGTCAAAATAAACTTGATCCGGACAGTGAAAAGTATACGGCAAGATGGTTTTCTTTGAACTCTGAGGAATTATCTTCAGTTCCTGAGCAAACTGAGGTGATTTCCAGCACCATGGAACTGCTTAAAAATAATGGTTTTAGTTAAAGTAAGAAAATAAGCATTAAGGTAATATAAATTTAACCAAGCCCGGCCAGGGCTTTTTTATTTTGGTTTAAGCTCAGGGTTTGTGGTATAATAAGCAAGAGAATTAGATTATCATGGGTATAATAAATAAAGTTAAAAAATTTAGTAAAAACCATTTAGCAGATTTTTGTAATTTTTATAAACCCAAGCGCAGTACTGCCTTTTTAGTAGTTTTAATTGTAATTTTAGGTGTTTTCTTTTTTCCTAATGTAGTATTTGCTGAAAGTTTTTTATCGGGTATGGCCGGGGAATTGGCTACTTTTGTGACATGGGTAATATTCACTATAACTGGTTGGCTGCAGTCAATGACAATATGGTTTTTAGAGCTTTTTATTCAAGTAGCAGGGTATAATAATTTTGTAAATGAGAATGTGGTACAGCTTGGTTGGACTATGGTGAGAGATGTTGCAAATATGTTCTTTATAGTAGCACTGCTGGTGATTGCATTTGCAAATATTTTGGGTATGGAGAATTACGAGATGAAAACTACTTTACCTAAGTTATTTTTGATGGCTATTTTAGTTAATTTTTCTAAGTTAATTGCTGGGATAGTTATAGATGCTGCTCATGTTTTTACCATGACATTTTTAAATGCTATTTCTGCATCTGCCGGAGGAAACCTTGTCGGAGCATTTGGAATGGACGAAATTTGGGGGCTTTCTGACAAGAAATTTGAGCAACTGGAAACACAAGCATTATTGTCTAGTATATATTCTTTAGTTATAACTTTGGCAGTGGCGATTACCATGTTTTCTTACTTCGCCATCATGTTGGTTCGTATGGTTGCATTGTGGGTTTTAATCATACTTTCTCCTTTAGCCTTTATTGCAGCAGTTCTTCCTAAGACCGATAGTATAACTGAGAAATGGAGGAAAAAATTTACTAACCAAGTAATGGTGGCGCCGGTAATGGTGTTCTTTTTATGGTTAGCATTTGCTACTATGGGTACTGGGGATATAGGAAGGAAGATTATAGATGAGAGTACTGTAAAAAGAGGAGGAGAAGTCGCAAAGTTAGATAATGTTTCCAATAAAATGGCAAGCTGGGACAAGTTTTTGAGTTTTATAGTAGCGGTGACTTTC
>JBDGRL010000051.1:0-8454 GCA_042218065.1 Candidatus Magasanikiibacteriota bacterium
ATAGTTGCGGGGGCTGGATTTGAACCAGCGACCTTTGGGTTATGAGCCCAACGAGCTGCCAGACTGCTCTACCCCGCGATCAACACTTCTGAGCGGATGACCGGGGTCGAACCGGCATTGCCGGCTTGGAAGGCCGGTGTACTAGCCAATTGTACTACATCCGCTTAGCGAATACTATTATACACCAAAAAGGTTGTTTTGTCAATATTATTTCTTGAGGCCGTTGAAAAACTATTCTAAAGCCGGGTTCGGACTATTTCTGAGCTTCGTTGGATAGGCAGGCTGAAGGTCTCAGATCAGAATTAGTCCTGCACCCTCTGAATATGTAAGTTTTTCACGGTCTGTTACCTAAATCAGCTTATTATTCTACACTAGTTGCAGATTAGTAGAATAAATCTTGTCTTGTAGAAAGTCAATTATTATGATAAACTTGGGAAAGGTTAATATTTTAATAATCGATATCATGGCAGATACATCTGATTTAAAAAAAGGCGTAGTTATAGAATTTCAGGGCGATCTATGGCAAGTAGATGACACTACATTAGTTGATCAAGCTCGAGGCTCTGCTGTGGTTAGGGTGGATATGACTAATCTTTCTCAAGGACATAGCAGAGAAGAAACTTTTCAGAGTGGACAGCAAATAGATATAGCAGATATTAGACACCAGAATATGCAATTTTTGTACAAGGAAGACGGGAGGTATGCCTTTATGGATCAAGATTCTTATGAAACTGTGGAGGTAAATGAAGAAGTAGTCGGTGAAGATAAGGAGTTTCTTAAAGAAGGATTAGAGGTGATAATGAAGCTACATGAGAATAAACCTGTAGCTATGAAATTACCTCAAAAAATATCCTATAAAGTAAAGCAGGCTCCTCCTGCTACAAAAGGAGATACAGCCAGTGGAAATGTCACGAAAGAGGTTGTATTAGAGAATGGTATGAAAGTAGATGCTCCTGTTTTTATTGAGAAAGGTGAAGAGATAAATATTAATACCGAAAATGGAGAGTATGCCGAAAGAGCTAATGAAGAATAGTAGTGTTAATAAAGTAAGTTACTAAAAATTAACATTGTCGCGGAGATGTGAACTAAAAGAATTAATATTATAACTGCCTGAAAAGAATGTTTACTGGTTTTGTGATTAAAAAAGTACATTCCACCCAGTGCTCCTACTGATCCACCGATTAAAGTTAATATCCATAGTATCTTTTCACTTATTCTCCAGAAGTCTAATTGAGATTTAATTTTATCAACCCCGAAATAAAAAAACGTAATTATATTGATAGCTATTAGGTAGAGTATTATTATTTGTGATATTAAGGATAATTTAAAAAAGGCCTCTATAAAGCTCATATCATTTATAGTTGCTTATGTTTATTTTTTCTTTTGTTTAAATCTGATAGTCTAATAATCTCTTTTCTAACTTCATTTGGATTATGTACTGAAAGAAAATCTATCTTCGCATTTTGTGATGCAGTTTGAACCGAAACATTACCATAGTCAAATATTGTAGGTAAAATTCCGCTTACTTGAGTTGTAACATCTTGAATTCTATCTAGATCAAGTTCGGAAATGTTTCTGGAAAAAAGATGGGCTTGGACTATATCTACTATTTTTTGGTCTGTGACTATCCAAACGTCTAAGTAGAACTCTACGAACTTAGTATATAAGAACAAAAGGATGCTTAAATAATATATTCCCCCTGCAACTACACCAAAAGCATAAATTTTTTCCATCTCGATTATTTCAGGAAATAAATTATTTAGCAATAAATACAAAGCTACAGGAACAAGAGTTAAAATAAAGAAGAAAAACAAGAACTTTAAGAAAGTTATAGGGTGTCTATGTAATATATATTTGATCTCCTCGTTTGCATTTTTATCGATTAACTCTTCTGCATTTATTTTTCTCATAATATTATTGGATCCATTCTGAGTTAAATAGTATAACTTGTTGCTGCCAGTTGATTTCTGAGACTAAGTCCCATGTAAAGTAAACAATCAACAGTGATACCGATATAATAATAAAAGTGACCAAAAAAGTGGTGGTAGAAAAAGTACCAGCTTCAAGTATGTGGTATATATTAACTAAAATTAAGGCTACGAAGATAGCTAAGAACAAGAAGAATAAGAACAAAATTGTATATAAAGGAAAAGATACCATAATTAAATTTTACATTTATAGCAAATCTTCTTTTTCTAAATGTTCGTACGCCATCTGAGTTGCTTTTCTTCCTCTGGAGGTTCTCTTAATCATACCTATTTGTAGTAGATAAGGTTCATAAATGTTTTCCAATGTATTTTTTTCCTCTGCTACTGCGGCTGATAATGTCTTCAAGCCTACAGGTCCTCCGTTGAAATTGTCGATTATTGTGTTAATAATTTTTCTATCTACTTCGTCCATGCCTTTTTTATCAATATTTAGCATATCCATTGCATTTTGTGCGACCTTTTTAGAAATTATACCATCATGTTTGACCTGAGCATAATCTCTTACTCTCTTTAGTAAACGATTTGCCACTCTGGGAGTCCTTCTAGCCCTTATGGCTATAGTTTCACTTGCATCATCTTTTATTTCTACATCTAATATCTTAGCATTTCTTTTTATTATTTTTTTAATTGCTTCATCTTGATAGAAATCAAAATGGTGAGTATGCCCAAACCGATCTCTTAATGGACTAGACAACAGATTCATTTTGGTGGTTGCCCCAATCAGTGTAAATTTCTCTAAAGGCATTCTCAGAGTTCTAGCTGAAGGCCCTTCTCCAACTATAATATCTATTGCAAAATCTTCCATCGCACTATATAGCACTTCTTCTACATTCTTATTCATCCGGTGGATCTCATCTATAAATAAAACATCAGCTTCTCCCAAATTAGATAGTATAGCAGCCAGATCACCTACTTTATCTAATGCGGGTCCAGCAGTTACTTGTATATCTACCTCCATCTCGTTTGCTATTATGTGAGCTAATGTCGTTTTACCCAGACCCGGATTTCCGTGTAATAATATGTGCTCAATAGGTTCTCCTCTTTTTTGAGCTGCTTCAATTGATATTGAAAGAGGCTTTTTTATGCTTTCTTGTCCAATAAAGTGTTCTATTTGTTCAGGCCTAAGTTTGTTTTCTACTATCCTCTCTTCTTCATCTTGTTCTTGGCTTGGATCCACTACACGGTCATCATTTAAATCTTCGCTTGTAATGTTTGCTTCTTCCATGAGCCTTAGAGTTAAATCGATTTTTAAGTTATAACTTGACTTTATTTTATCTTAAAAAGGTCACTTTTTCAAAAATGTTACAGAATATTAATTCCTCAACAGATAAATTTTTTATAATTTTACAGCATTTAATTTTGATTAAAGCTTTTTAGATTTGTCTTAAAAAATATTGAATTTTACTCTTTTACTCAACTCAGTCAAGATTAAAAAAATGTAGAAAAAAATATTTGCATCGGTTATTTTGAGTTGATAAAATTTAAATTACTGAAGCCCTTAAAATCAATATTTAGTGGATTCTTAATATATATCACACTATATATTGTGGTTACTTTTTTAAGTTAATTTAGCTAATTTTGCTCTCCATGATTAATATCTCCCACATTCGCAAGCGCAGCGGAGAGGTAGTAGCCTTCGAGGCTGACAAGATCGAAGAGGCTATCCGCTCTGCTCATTTAGATGCTAGAGGTTCAGTTAATCAGGTTGATATAAAGGATATCACTGAAAAGGCTATACAGCATCTAGAAGAGACGTTTTCTAGCTCAAAAGAAGAAGAGGTCCCCTCTGTCGAAGATGTCCAAAATACGGTTGAAGCTACTTTGATGGAGGAAGGTCTATATGATGTTGCCAAAGCTTACATAATATATAGGTATGAACATGAAAAAGAACGGCAAGAAAAGAAAGAGAAGGCCGCTAAAAAAGTGAAGGAAGAAGGGCTGAAAATTACTAAGAGATCGGGCGAAACTGAGCTGTTTTCTGAAGATAAGCTTAGAAGGTCTATAGAAAAGTTTGCTGAAGGCTTGGATAATATTGATGTAGATAGGCTAGTAGAGCAATGCCGTTCGGAGCTCTATGAAGAAATATCCACTGAAGATATCCAACATGCCTTGGTTCTAACTGCTAGAGGTTTTATCGAAGAGGAGCCGGAATATTCTGACTTCGCCGCCCGAGTTTTATTTGACTCTTTATACAAGAGCATCATAGGAGAGGATCGTATTGATTATGATAATCTGGAAAAACAACACCAAGTTGCATTTATTGCACATATTAAAAATGGTGTTGAAATCGGAGAGTTGGATCCTAAGTTGCTTACTTTCGATCTTGAAGAAATGAGTAAAAAGATGGATTTAAGTCGAGACCATAAGTTTGATTACTTGGCAGCTCAAACCTTGTATGACAGATATTTCTTGAGAAACTCAGAAACTGATGAGATCCTTGAAACCCCACAGATGTTTTGGATGCGTGTGGCGATGGGTCTTGCTTTGGATGAGGATGATAAAGAAGAGAAAGCTAAGCGCTTTTACGACCTGTTATCAAACAAGGACTTCATACATTCAACTCCTACTCTATTCCACTCAGGTACTACACATCCTCAGCTCAGCTCCTGCTACATAAATACAGTAGATGATGATCTAGAGCATATCTATAAGGTTATAAAAGATAATGCAGTTATGGGGAAGTACTCAGGTGGTATTGGAACAGACTGGACAAATATAAGAGCCAATGGTGCTTATATTTCTAGTACTGGAATAGAATCGCAGGGGCTTGTACCATTTTTGAAGATTCAAAATGACTCTATTTTGGCTATAAATAGAAGTGGTGATAGACGTGCTGCAGGCTGTTCTTACCTTGAAACTTGGCACTTGGATATAAAAGACTTCCTGGAATTAAGAAGAAATACTGGTGATGAAAGGCGAAGAACTCATGATATGAATATAGCTAACTGGATTCCTGACTTGTTTATGCAGAGAGTTAGGGATGACGAAGAATGGACGCTATTCAGTCCAGATGAAGTTCCTGATCTACATCATACTTATGGTAAAGATTTCAAACGTAGATACGAGGAATATGAAGAAAAAGCTGAAAATGGAGAGCTGAGACAATATAAGAAGATAAAAGCAAGAAATCTATGGCGTAAAATGGTTTCCATGTTGTATGAAACTGGGCATCCATGGATGTGCTGGAAAGACCCTTGTAATATCCGTTCCCCACAAGATCATGTAGGCACTATTCACAGCTCTAATCTGTGTACAGAGATCACCTTAAATACCTCTTTTGAGGAGACCGCAGTTTGTAATCTAGGCTCGGTGAATCTTAAGAATCACATGAGAGATGGTGAACTAGACCAAGAAAAGATAAAGTCTACTGTAACTACTGCTATGAGGATGTTAGACAATGTGATTGATCTTAATTTCTACCCTACTGAAGAAGCGGAAACATCAAATATGAGACACCGACCAATAGGACTAGGAATAATGGGTTTCCAGGATGCCTTGTTTAAAGCTGATATAAATTTTGAGGATGATGAAGCGATAGAATTTGCAGATAAATCAATGGAGATGATTTCTTATTACGCGATTAGAGGTTCTGCACTTTTGGCTAAAGAGAGAGGTCCTTACAAGACTTACAGAGGCTCCAAGTGGGATCGTGATATTCTTCCTATTGATACTATAGATATTTTAGAGGATGAACGAGGAGAAGAGGTGCCGCTTTCAAGAGAAACAAGAATGGACTGGGATAAAGTCAGAGAATTGATTGACAAGCACGGTATGAGAAACTCAAATACAATGGCTGTAGCCCCTACAGCAACTATCTCTAATATCGCAGGAGTGTTCCCTACTATTGAGCCGATTTATAAGAACATATATGTAAAATCAAATATGAGTGGAGAATTTACAAGAGTAAATAGATATTTGATTGATGACCTGAAGGAAAGAGATTTATGGAGCCCGGAGTTGCTGAAAAAGATTAAACAAAAGGACGGGAAGATATCACGAGTGGATGAGATACCTCAAGAAATTAAAGACAAATACAAAGAATCCTTTGAATTGGACCCTAAACATTTGATAGAAGTAGCTGCAGAAAGAGGTAAGTGGATAGACCAAAGCCAGTCCTTGAATATTTTCTATGAAGGGTCTTCCGGAAAAGAGATAAGTGAGATATACATGCATGCTTGGAAGTATGGTTTGAAGACTACTTATTATCTAAGAACACTTGGAGCAAATACTGTAGAAAAAAGTACTGTCTCCCTCGAAAGTAAAGGAAAGAGAGATGAAGATTCTACTGAAGAAACCACTGATGCTGTAAGCACCGGCACAGTAAACATAGAGTCGGAACGAGAAAAGGTTTCAACTAAATCTAAAAAAACAGAAAATACAGCTAAACAGAAAGAAGCTACACCAAGTTCTGATTCTGAATCAGGATCAACTTCTAGAAGAGCTCGAACAGGATTGGAAACCAGCTCAGATCGCAGTAAAACAGAGAATGAGCAAAACAAAAATGTCGATGATTCAGATAGTGATTCTAACTTGGAAACTATTGGACGACCGGATTGTGAGGCTTGCCAGTAAATTAATTAATAGATAAATAATTAACTAAATCTTATGAAAGAAGGAATAATTAATAACACTAAAACTGATCCCAATAAGATACTCCCTATGACCTATGATTGGGCGAGAGAATACTACAAGCAAGGGGTAAATAATAACTGGGTTCCGGAAGAAGTTCCTATGATGGACGATATAGAATTATGGAAAAAGGAAGTAGGAGAAGAAGATGCACTTTCTGAGGATGAACGAAGAATGATCTTATACAATATGGGGTTCTTCTCTACCGCAGAGAGTTTAACTGCCAATAATATTGTGTTGGCGGTTTATGAATATGTAACTAATCCAGAATGTAGACAATATCTATTGCGACAGGCTTACGAAGAAGCTGTACACACCGATTGTTTTATCTATTGTTGCGATTCACTGGGGCTTGATCCAGATCGCATATACAACATGTATAATGAAATTGAAAGCATAAAAAAGAAGGATGATTTTGTTGTAGGTCTTACTTCAAATATATTAGACCCTGGTTTTAGTACTGATTCAGTTGAAAATATTCAGAAGTTTGTGCACGATCTGGTGGGTTTCTATGTTATTATGGAGGGAATCTTCTTCTATGCGGGTTTCGCTATGATGCTTAATCTGTTGCGGCACCAAAAAATGATAGGAGTAGGTGAGCAGTTCCAGTATATACTAAGAGATGAAACGCTTCACCTTGGCTTTGGTGCTGACTTGATAAACACTATTGCTGATGAAAATCCTGAGATTTGGACAGATGAATTCAAAAAAGAAATAAAAGAAAACATACTAAAATCAGTGGAGCTAGAGCATGAATATGCGAAAGATTGCCTTCCTAGAGGAATCATGGGTATGAATGCAGATGTAATTCGGGAGTATCTAGAGTATATAGCAGATAGACGACTGGAAAGAATTAATCTGGAGGCTCATTATGGAACAAATAACCCATTCCCTTGGATGAGTGAGATTATGGACTTACGAAAAGAAAAGAATTTTTTCGAGACTACAGTTACTGAGTATCAACAAGCTGGAAGTCTCGAATGGGACGACTAAAGGGAAACTAAAACAAATGCTTGTCGTGGAGCCGTCTGCTATTAGCAGACGGTTTTCTTTTATTGATAAAAGGTTATTACTTGCTATAATGAAACATCAAGTTTAAATGTTAATAGATTATAAATTAATTCATGAAATATTTATTCAAGCTGGGACACCAACCCGAAATATCAAAGGCAGAGATATTTTCATTGATTCAGATGCAGGATAAATGGTGTGGAGTAGCTAGTGAAAACAAAGATAGGTTGATACTCACATCTGAGCAGATAGAACCAAAAAAATTAATGCAAAGATTGGGCGGCACGATCTATATCGGAGAAGAAATTGACCCAAAAGGAGAAGACCTGCAAGAGCAAATAGTAAATTATCTATCTGAAAATTCAAATGACACCAAGATAGATTTTGCGGTTACCGGCGAAGGAGCTGAAGAGATGTTGATGCCGATAAAAAATAATCTGCAAAAGAGTGGTCGATCAGCTAGGTTCGTAAAGCTGGAAAATACAGCTAGTATAAAATATAACAATTTAGTAGAACAAGGCAGTCATATAAACATAGTAGACGATGAACTCTACGTTACCAAGGCTATCCAGCCATTTGAGCAGATGAAAAGACACGGACGAGACAGACCTAAAGCGGACCCAAAAAGTGGAATGCTGCCTCCAAAGCTAGCTCGGATAATGCTTAACTTAGCTAAAGTTCAACCAGGTGAAAATCTTCTTGATCCCTTTTGTGGTTCCGGTACGATATTGATGGAAGCGGTAAGTATAGGGCTGGATGAAGTAACAGGAAATGATAAAGAACAAAAGGCAGTTAACTCCTCTAGAGAGAATCTAGAGTGGCTTAA
>JBDGRL010000052.1:0-4355 GCA_042218065.1 Candidatus Magasanikiibacteriota bacterium
TTTATTTTAATTGAAGTTGGAGTCTTTTTTTAATATCATTAAATCAGTTATATTCTTTATTAAATATTATGATTGGATATATAGAAGGAAAGATAATATCAATGGAAGAAGATACGGTGACCTTGGTCACTAAAACCGGAGTAGGTTATGATGTTTTTTTAGGGAAGCATAGAGTTAACATGTTGGAGAAAGATAGTAGAGCATCTTTCTTTACAAAATTAAAACCTACAGAGAACTCTTTTAATTTATATGGTTTCGAGACCAAAGAGGAAAAGGTCTTTTTTTCTATGTTAAACTCTGTTTCTGGAGTTGGTCCAAAGAGTGCTATGAATATACTGACATTAGGATCTATGAAAGAGATTAAATCAGCTATAGACACTGAAGATAAGGAGTATTTAAAAAATGTTAAAGGTATAGGTCCTAAAACTGCTGACCGAATTATTGTAGAGCTGCAAGAGGAGGTAGAGGCACAAGAGGTAGACATCACAGATGGAGATAAAACAAGGGAGGTAATAGAGGCTTTGACATCTATGGGCTATAGTAGAGATGAGGCAAGAGCCGGTTTAGAAGGAGTGGACACAGAAAAAGGTTCAGTTCAAGATATTCTTAAAGAAGTTCTACAGAATATTAAGTAGTTTTTATTAATATATTCTTAATTTGTAGTTTTATTCACCTGCTTCCTCTGTAAGTTTAGTAATACTAACTACCCTGTCGTCATCTTCTTTAAAGCTCATAATTCTAACGCCTTGAGTATCTCTACCTAATGTAGAAATTTCATTTACAGCGGTTCTTATAACCTGTCCTTTTTCTGAAACTAGGAGAATATCTTCTTCTTGGTCTTTATTTACCACTCTGGCTTTAGCCAAATCTCCTGTTTTGTCATTTAAGTCCATAGTTTTTACTCCTACTCCGCCTCTATTTTGAGTGCTATATTTTTCTAATGGTGTACACTTACCTTTTCCTTGTTCTGATATAACTAGCAACTGCATGTCTTCCTCTTCGACTTGTTCAGGATCTATGACTTCCATGCCAATGACTTCATCTTCTCCTTTGAGGTCTATTGCTCTTACACCTTGAGCTGTCCTACCCATAGCTCTTACATCGTCTTCGCTAAATCTGATAGATTTTCCTTGTTTGGATACAGCTACTATTTCGTCTTCTCCACATGAAGGCTGAACCCAGTTCAATACATGGCCATCCTTGAGCTTTATAGCAATCAACCCAGAGCGACGAATATTTTCAAACTTATCTATTGTAGTCTTTTTTACTTTGCCTTTATTGGTCATCATTACTAAGTACTCATACTTGCTAATATCATCCAAAGAAAGTATATTTACCACTTTTTCTTCAGGGGCTAACTCCAAGAAGTTTACCAAAGACTGACCCTTTGCTTTCCTTGAAGTTTCTGGTATATCGTAAGCTCTCATCTGAAAAACTCTACCCCGGTTAGTGAAGAAAAGCAACTCATCATGTGTATTAGTCGATATTATTTGTTTTACTGTGTCTTTTTCTTTAGTAGTTAACCCTTTTACGCCTTTTCCACCTCTACCTTGAGATTCAAAAGTGTCTTCGGGTAGTCGTTTGATATAGCCGTCACGTGTCATCATTACTATTATTGGTTCATCCGGGATTAGATCCTCCATGTTAAACTCGCCTGCTTCATGTGGTACTATTTTAGTTCTTCTCTCTTGTCCGTATTTGTCTTTTATTTCTTTAGTGTCTTCTTTAACTACTTCTAGAATTTTTTCTTCACTTGCTAGTAGCTCTTCTAGTTCTTCTATCAAGTCTAGTTTTTCCTCAAGTTCATTTTCTATTTTCTGCTGTTGTAGGTTTGATAATCTTTGTAGTCTCATCCTCAGAATAGCGTTTGCTTGTTTTTCGGTGAAGTCATAATCCTCGATTAAGTTCTCTCTCGCTTCTCCTTTGTCTTCGGATTGTTTAATAGTGGCAATGATCTCATCGATATTGTCAAGAGCCTGTTTGAGGCCCTTCAAAATATGAGCTCTAGCTTCAGCTTTTTCTAGCTCATATTGGGATCTTCTCGTTATAACTTCTTTCCTGTGAGAAATGAATTTTTCTAAAATTGTTTTCAGGTTTAATCTTTGAGGCTGTAGACCATCTACAAGAGCAATCATGTTTGTATGAAACTTCTTTTGCAGGTTGGTCTTATCAAATAACTGATTCAAAACTTTCTTGGGATAAGCATCTTTTTTCAGTTCAATAACGATTCGAAGCCCGTCTTTGCTCGACTCATCTCTTATATCTTTGATGTTCTCTATTTTGTCATCCTGAACCTTATCTGCGGTTTTGCTAATTAATTTAGCCTTATTGACTTGAAATGGAAGCTCGGTCACTACAATTCGATATCTATTTTTCTTGTATTCCTGGATGTCAGTCTTGGCTCTCATTACTATACCTCCTTTTCCTGTGGCAAAAGACTTTTTAATCTTATCCTTGTTGTAGATAATTCCTCCGGTAGGGAAGTCCGGTCCTTTTATGTGTTCCATTAGGTCATCTATAGATGCATCCGGGTTGTCGATAAGATGAACTATACCATCGCACAGTTCAGCTAAATTATGTGTAGGAATATTAGTGGCCATACCTACAGCTATACCCATGCTGCCGTTTAGAAGCAGATTAGGCAATTTTGCTGGAAGTACAGTAGGTTCCTGGGTAGAGTTGTCGTAGTTTGGGGTAAAATCTACAGTATCTTTGTTGATATCATACAACATTTCTTCAGCTATTGGCTGAAGCTTGGCTTCTGTATAACGCATAGCAGCAGCTGAGTCTCCATCTCTAGATCCAAAGTTCCCTTGGCCGTCTACCATCATCCTTCCCATGTTGAAATCTTGTGCCATCCTCACCAAAGAATCATAAATAGCTTTATCGCCGTGAGGGTGATACTTACCCATAGTATCACCAACTACGTGGGCCGATTTTTTATGTTTTGATCCACTTTTCAGGCCCTGCTTCCACATTGTATAGAGAATTCTTCTGTGCACAGGCTTTAAACCATCTCTTACATCAGGAAGAGCTCTGGACACAATTACACTCATAGCGTAGTCTATGTAAGAATCCTCCATTTCTTCTACTACTTGAGCTTCTTGGATGCTACCTCTTTCAATTTTTTCTAAATCTTCTCCGCTTTTATTTTGTGTTTTTTCTGAATCAGACATGTTTAGTAATTAATTATTTGTTGAAGTAGAGTTATTATTGGTTTGTTTTTTGTTTTTGTTGGTGCTGGTTGTGCTTGTAGTATTCTTTGTGGTAGTAGTTGCTAGCGCTTTGCTTAACTGATTAGCAAAATTGTTTTTCTTATTGGAATTTGTGTTTGTTTCTGTGGTCTGACGGGAGGCTTCTATTTTGTTTCTAATTGCTTCCAGCTCCTGAGTAATTCCATTTTTACCTTGTATTTCATTCAATTCACTAGTTTCAGTGTTTCTTTGAAAATCAAGAAATCTAGTTCTTAGATTCCAGGTCCAGATCCCTAAAACAGATATTACAAAAAGTCCTACTAAACCCCACAACCAAATTTTTTTATTTGAGTTATTCTTAGATTTTATAAATTTATCTTTTTCTGGTTCTTTTTCTTCTAGTACTCTATCTTCAACTTTTTCTGCGGCTTGCTTTATTTCTTCCTTGTTTTCGTCTTGTTTTTTCGGCATGTTATTACTTAGTTTTTTTCAATACCACTACCTCTGTTTCTTCTTGTGGTAATCTATTTTCCTTAATTATAGTCTTATCTGTAGGCTCTAAGGATTCTTCCCCTATTTCTTTCAAGAAACCATCTATAGGTTCGGCATCCGGATCATTTTCACTCTGAAATGCCATTGGTATGATTACTCTAGGTTCTATTTTATTGATGACCTTCATTGCTTTGTCGACTTCATAAGCTTTTTCAGCTCCAATAGGTATACACAACACATCTACTCCATTTAGTGTTTCAAACTGAGTGTCAGTGAGCTCCCCGTTTGTCAGACCCATGTGCCCTACGCTTATCCCTTCCGCATCAATTCTTACCATAGAATGATCTGGCTCATGTCCTTGTGTTGAATATATTAAAATATCATCCTTTTCGCATTCTCCGGGCGTAGAAAATTCAAAAGGCTCTCCGGTCAGTGTAATAGTCTCTTTATCTCCTTGAGTTTTTATTACTATATCCGATTTTAGTGACCGGGGAGAGTCGCCCTGCTTGGGTTTGTATGGGTCTATCAAAATTTTTACTTCTTCTCGCTTGGGTTTTGCTTTCAATCTAAAGAAAGTATTTCCGTACCAATTAAAATGCATATTTTAGCTTTAAAAAATAACTTATACAACACTATTATATCTTATTTCCTTGTTATTATCAAGTTGAC
>JBDGRL010000053.1:0-17701 GCA_042218065.1 Candidatus Magasanikiibacteriota bacterium
GAGTGATGGTTCGTGGGCAATCCTGGATTTGAACCAGGGACCTCATCATTATCAGGAAAGTTAGCATCTCTGATTAATAGGTTTTTAACCTAAATTAAGGTTAAAAGATTATAAATTTTGCCACCAATAATTCTTATTTAACGAACTCATCACCAAATGATGTATTCCATAGGAATTACTGCCAAAACAGGCAGTAATATTTTATATTATGAGGATATCAAAAGCTTTAGATGCACTATGTGAGCACGCTGAGTATTTTAAAAATTACTCAGAAAATACCTTAGATCGTTATTCTTCCGTAGTTAAAAATTTTAAGCGGTCTATAGAGGTAAACCAGGTGGAGAATATTTCGGAAAAGAAGGTAAGAAAGTTTTTCGTAAATGGTAGGTCAAAACGTGATTGGAGCCCGGAGACATTCATTACTTACCAGCAAACTCTAACAGTTTTCTTTAGATGGTGTATTAATCAGGGTTATATGGAGAATAATTATGCTGAAGATATACAGACCCCTAAAAAGGAAAAGAAACTTCCTAAGAGCCTGAATAGAGAAGAGGCGGAAAAGATTATAGAATACGCTTATAATTTACCTTATGGTCACAATGAGAATTATTTGAGACACAGAAATCGAGCTATTTTTGCCACATTTATTTTCACCGGCCTGAGAAGGCAAGAGCTATTGGATTTAGGAAATGGGGATGTAGATCTAGAGCATAAATCTATTTTCGTCAATAAAGGAAAGGGAAGTAAAGATAGATATGTTCCAATAACTGCTAGGTTGTCTAAAATATTGAAAAAATATAGAAAGGTTAGAGGCCAGAAAAATAAAACTTGCCCAAGCTTTTTTGTTTCGTGTCGGGAGGATACTGGTTTTACACCTTCTGGTCTTAAAAGACTCACAGACAGAATAGAGGAGGAGTCAGGCATTTCTTTTTCTCCACATGTACTTAGGCATACATTTGCAACTTTAATGCTGGAAGGTGGTACTGATATTTATTCTTTATCCAAAATGCTAGGTCATGAAAAAATTGAAACTACAGCAGTTTATCTAGCTGCCAGTTCAAAGCATTTAGAAAGCGAGATTGATAAACACCCATTGAATTAATAAATGGTTTTTTATCTGTCCCACTCTATTTCTTTAGCCTCTTGATAAAAACGATTATTCTCATCTATCTGGTTAAAATCAGCTTTTCCATCACCAATCGTGTAAAGTTCAACAAATATCTGTACCGGATTACAAAAAATAAATTTATCAACCCAGTGTTTGTGTTTTCGGCATATATCATCAAACCGGTCTAGTAATTCTTTTTTTCGTAATGGACTTGAGTAGCCATCATAAAGTTTCTCTATAGCCCTGGATCTTTTCTTGCCATCAATTACTGTAACGTATTTTAGATAACCGTCGTCTAAATCGTGAAAAAATATCTTCATAGTGATTTTATTCTCTGTCATTTTATTAAATTAAATTGAATTAAATTCCCGACAAATCCGATCTTATTCCTATTATAGCAACATTCGTTAATTTAAACCTCTTCCGTTCCCATCCATACTTATCAAGTATTAAGTATTACATAACCCGACCCACTCAAATCCTCGGCTCTATAGTATTAATACCCTCCAAGCCATTTATTCATGTGGGTCATAACGAAACTATATAGCTCTAAATCTGATCAAATTAAAACGTAACAGACTCTAGTTGAATCTTTTTCATAATTCGCAAGAGTCGGGCTACTATCTTTCTATACTCTGGTTTCTAAGTATCATAATAGCTACGCTATTGAATCTAACTACTTACAATTTTATGTCTTAACAAAAACTTATATCCACTGAGATTTAAATAATATACAGATCAAGTTCAAGAATCTTCCACAGAGCAGACAGGTTCGATACCTATGGTACCTAATCTGAGTTGAGCCTCAATTTAAAACAACTCCCCACCTACACTATTAACCCCTCCCGGGACCCAGCCCCTCTGGGTCTGTTTTTTATTTATTTAACTGCAATCTTATGACTTTAGAGTTAACTCAAGAGCAACAAAAGGAGGATCTTACCAATTACAAAGGCTCTGAGACCACTAGAGAGATGGTTAGAGAACAGATAAGGGAAAGGTGGGGCGATGAAGCTGCTGAGAAGTACGACCCTTATGTGAACGTACGCACATTCCGGGAGTGGAAAGAGTTGGGCTATCACGTAAAAGAAGGTGCCGACTCAATCAAGTCATATACCTATGTGACGGTAGAAGACGAAGAAACCGGTGAAGAAGAAACTTATCGTAAGCCGGTGCATTTGTTTTGCTGGAAGCAGGTGAAAAAGATAGAAGAAGATGAGGATTAATGAGTATGTTATGGAGAATAAACCAGTCTCACAATCTAAGCCGATCACACCAAAGCAGAAACAAGAGCTCAGGAGAATCTTTGATAATCTGTTTTATTTTGACCAGGAAATCTACAAAAGGTTCGTCAGTGGTATTTATCATTTAAGTGAGAAAGAAGCTGAAAAGATGATTGAGAGATACAAGAATGAGAGGGTGCTGTAGGGGGCAGCACCTTTTTTTACAGCGACAAATACTTAGTTACTGCTAAATTGCACCCCTCTCTTATTGAAGAAATTTCTTTCTTCAATTCAGACTTTTTATCATGTAGTTTATTTACTTTATCACTTAATTGCTGCTCTATTTTTTTAATCTCCTCAGTTTGTTCTTTTTCTACTTGTTCCAGTTTATTTTTCTTAGATTTTAATTCGGAATTCTTTCTTTTAATCTTACTTTTTAATTGTTTTTCTTCTGGTGTTTTATTCAAGACATATGAATCACGGTCATTACTTTCAAAACTTTCCAAAATATATAGAAAAGGTAAGAATATTACTGATAATACCTTAAATGGAGTAAATAAAAACACTCTACCCTCTTCATGCCTATGATAAATATAACTCATAATCCCTGCTACAGTAATCATTATTGGTATAAACAGGAGTCTGACAGCAAGATCAAACAATATAGTTTCCATACCTTCAATATTAGGGGCTAATACCATCATAGCAAATGATGCAAACAACATTATTCCTACTAAAAACAGAGTAATTTTAACCACAAAAGAAATATAGTTGTTAAAGAATTTTTTTATCGCCAAAACTATCATTTCAATAGTAAACCAAAACCCTAGAGTAAAACCTAAGCCTATCATTTTGGCTTTACTAACACTAAACCCTAAAATATCAACAGTCGGATTAATCTGCACTTTAAATACTGACCTGATAAATGATAGACCAATAAAATAATCTACAGTGACTAAAGTAATAGCTGCAATAAATAAAAGAAAGAGGAGCAAATCTTCTTGAAGATGGTCTAATCCTTCCTTAATTCTAGATTTTAAATAATTAACACCTTTTCTAGACATTTTGACATCCTGTTCTTTTTCTTGTTGTTCAATTTTCTTCTCTGTTGGTTGTTCTCTTTCAGTTCTTTCTAGCTCATCTTTACTTTCTGAAATTTTTTTCTCTAATTTTTTTATTTGATTTCTAATTTTCTCTTTTTTTTGTTCATATTTATCATTCGTTTCGCTAATCTTATCATCAAATTTACTATTGATTTCCTCGATTTCTGACTTAATTGAGTTAATCTCTTTCTTATATTCTTCCTTACGCTTAGAAAAACCCATATCAAATACATCTTCCTGTATTTTCTGCGTTTTATCTTTTAAACTGCCGTCTCTGTTAACTAACTCTTCCTGGAAGTGATCTTTAAAATTTTTGACAATCTTTTTTCCTGTTTTGTAACCTCTCTGGTATAGTTTAGTCGCCTGATAATAGAAAAAATATAATATTGCTGACAAACTAGCAACAATAGTTCCAGAGATAAATAAATACCTAATTAGTTCTTGGTCAGACATAAAATTTTATTAAATAAATTTAAATTTTAATCTGCAAGGTGATAGCAATTTCCCAAAAAATTTTTGTATGGAAGACCTGAAATCAAGATTTTTGTACTGCAGTCCAATCATAATAAACTCTTCTCGGCTGTTTTTACATAAAGGCTGTTGTTTAAGTATGTCTTCTACTCCAAAGTTAATCAAACCTTTATTATACTGATTTAAAAGATTATATCTGTCAGGTGTAATGTAATAATCTCCTATTGAAAAACTGCCATCATTTGAAAGAATATAAATATTCTTTTTTTCAGAATCTTTGTGGTTATCTACAATATCGATCAGTTCTTGGTTGAGGAAAGTGTTTTGGTGACAAAGTGGCTGTTCACTTTCTAATCCAGAGATATAAAAGTCCTCTATTTTACTCATTATTTTACTCAAATTGCTAGTTCTTAACTTACTGTCTTTATTTATTGTAGTTCTATTTTCTAATGACTTGACCTTAATTGTAGCCTCTCTCGCCCTTTTTGAGTAGATAAACTTGGATTTAATTTTAGGTGAAATGTATTTTAAGCTTAAAGTCTTATTACAAGGATTATTATTATCGGAAGGGCCATATAGTGTAATATCAAAGGTGTCTCCAATATTAGCCCGTTTCTTGATTTCAGTTTCTACTTCATTTATTACTTGTTGAGGGTAAGTAACTTGTGCATTATTAACTTTATCTTTGTTATATAATTCCTGAGTAGACTTTGAAATATCAAAAGATATAGTAAAATTAGTATTATTTTTGTCCTCATGGAAAAATGTGAGATTACCTACATTACCATTATCTTTCTTCGCTTGATTAATAATGTGAGATCTAAGACTACCCTCTTCTTCAAGTTTTTTCTCTAACGGGTATTTCTTGCCATTCACAGCTAATTTCTTACAATCAACACAATTAGCTACTTCCAGGCCTTTTTGCTTAGCTTTGGTAATATTTATTACTCCAGACTTAGATTCACCTAAAGATGTATAAACCATTGACCCCATCAGGACAATTAATATAATAAGTAGAGTTGTAATTACTAGAATAGTTTTAAGGTTATCTTTGATGGAGACTAAAAAAGTGTTATCTGATTCAGTATCCTTTTGTTTCTTTTTCTCTTTTCCAAGTAAGCTGGATTGTTCTGGAGTCTTAGATTTATTCTCCTCACCACAACTAGAACAAAAGTTGTCTTGATCACTAATGGAATTACCACAACTAGGACAAAACATAAGATATTTTAAGTTTTAACTCCTAACTTTAACAAAAAATAACATATTTGTCAACCATTACTTCAAACTTTCACAAGGTTCCCCATTGTTATCTCCATCAAGCCTGTGAACATCATTCTCTACACCACCACAAGCTTCGTAGACTTCTTTAGCTTTAGAATAAGTATCAAAGTCTGAGCAGTTGTATTTGTTCCTGCTGCAAGTGTAGCTGGTTGTGGAGCTATCTTCTGTAGTAACCTCTTCTTTTTCACAAACTCCATCAGCCCAAAGTCCTCGTTTGTTTTCTCTAGCTTCCTTTTCATATTGTTCAAACTGGCTTTGTTTAGAGTGTGGGTATTTAGTATAAGAGTAGCCGTAACCTTGTTTTATCATCCAAGCATTTACGTGGGTTCCATTTGGTAAGTAAACGTATCTTAATAATCTACCATAATAGCCTCGGTTATCACTCATTGGACCTTGCTCTAGTTTTACTTCTTTTCCTGAAACCAGCTGTCGCATCTGGCTTGAAGCTTCTTTGGAAAAGCATTGGACCTTCTTTCTTGGGTCTTTGCTTTCAGTTGTATCCAATCCAATCAAACGGACTTTCTCTTCTGAGCCGTTGTAGTTTATCTCAATTGTATCACCATCAACTACTCTAGTAACTTCGTAAGTTTTTTGGGCGTACTTGCAGCTACCGTCACTTTTGTTTGCGTCAGGATTGTAGTTGGTAGCTTCTGGGTCGGTGCAGCCTTTGATTATACAGCTGCCATCGTCTTTTATAGCCTCTGGATCATAGTTGCTGGCTTCGGGGTTTGTACAGCCTGTTGTGTATTTACAAGAACCATCACTTTTTACTGCCTTTGGATTATAGTTTAGTGCCTTTTTATCTGTACAGCCTTTCACGTACTTGCAAGATCCATCTGATTTTACAGCTTGAGGGTTGTAATTTTTAGCCTGCTTGTCAGTGCAACCTTTAACGTAGCTACAACTGCCATCATCTTCTATGGCGTTTGGATTATAATTTTTAGCTTCTGGATCAGTACACCCTAATGCTTCTTTTTTAGCTTTTTTCTTTATTTTTTGCTTATCTGTATTTTTTGCTAGTTTCTGGTTATTATCGGCTCTTTCAGCCTCTTTCTTAGCGGTTTTATCTCCGGTGGATAGGGTTTGGGTCGTGTCTTTTTGGGTTTTTTCTTTAGTTGTAGTTGATTTTGGTTGGTTTTTAGAGCTAGTTGAGTTTTTGTCCTTTTTAGCTACTTGTTTTTTTGTAGTCGTTGAATCAGGATTTTTTTGATTCTGTTGAGCATTAGAGCAACTTGCTCCTATCAGTACAAAAGACAGTAATAGAGTTATAAATGTTATTGTTATTTTTTTCATTTTTTATTTTTTGGTGGAATAAAACTACCTAAAATAACGTAGTAAAAAACTCTTCTTAATAACTCAAACGCAAGCAAAACGGCTACTAATCCAACAATAGACGCACCAACTAACTTAAACCAACTGCCTCTATTTTGTGTATTTACTTCTAAAGAAAAGTCACCATCACAAAGATCTCTAATGTCTTCTTTTTTATCATCTTCCAAATCAAGCTTTCCATTTGATGGCCAAAAAGATATATAATAACTATCCATTTCCTCAATCCTTGTTAAGCTTAAGTTGGTATCGTACTTTTCACAATGAACATAGCTTTTGGGTTCTTTCACAACTTGTCTTGGATGATATTCATCATAGCTAACAACAAAAACTGCTAAAAATCCATATAATACTAATAAAACAATAACTACTTTAAGCAATCTATACCACCATTTGTTGTTAAGATCTTCTATGGTCTTTAGTTTATTATTATCCATGACAAGCTAGCTCTTTTTTTATGTCTAGAACAAAATATGTAATAACTTTTACCTAATCTTATCTTCAGTTGCTTTGTGTAAATTAATTAATCCACTACCAAGCTCTCCTATATACCCGGGGTGCTTATAATTTAAATCTGATGAGGTTTTATTTAATAGACTTATAACCTCTTTGGTGCCTAATCCAGGATCTATTGATTTAAGAAAAGCTATTGCTCCAGTTACGTAAGCAGCTGAAAAAGAAGTACCTCTAGATATATTGTAAGGTACCCCGTAGGAGCTAAAATGAGATAGTGATGTACTGATTATTGTTTCTCCGGGTGCTGCTATATCAACACATTTACTTCCATAATCTGCAAATGTACTTTTCTGTAAGTTATAGTTAACGGAAGTAACCCCAATAATATTATTTTGATTGTCTTCACATATTGGACTATTACTGAATATATTTAAATTTTTCCCTTCGCCAGTAGTCCTAAATCCATTTCCGGCAGCTGCAACTATTATAACCCCTTTTTTGTTAGCATATTCTATTGCTTCTTTATAATCTTGCTCCTCAGAATAACTTAATGTTGGGCCAGTTAAGCTAAGATTTATTATATCTGCATTCATATTTGCAGCATATCTAATTGCTTCTTGAACTGAATCTTTATAGCAAGTACTTCCATTGCATGCTGTTAAGGGCATTATTTTTGTATGTTGAGATAATCCAACTATACCCTCATTATTATTTTTATCTGCAGCGATTATTCCAGATATCATCGTTCCATGGTCTCCAAACGGTTGATTGAAGCTAGTATCATACACAAAATTATACCCTTTATAGTCATCAATATAACCATTACCGTCATCATCTTTGTAGTTGTTTGGTTTTTCATCAGAGTTAATCCATATTTTGTTTTTTAATTCAGAGTGGTTTTTATCTACCCCCTCATCAATAACTGCTACTATCACTTCGTGTTTTTCTTTTAATCTTGCTTCACTCCATGCTTTTTGTGCTTTTATTTCTTGAAGTGGGTACTGGTATTGAAAGAAGGTATCATTTGGTTCAGCTTTGGCTAAATTTGCAAAACCAAAACATAAGAGGCTAATTGTCAAAAGTAGTACTAACTTTTTCATGACATTACTGGAGTTGGCTAATTAAGGAATTTATTTTTGATTGATAAGATTCCGCAACATCTATTTGTTGACCCATTTTATCAATATAATACATTGCCGTGCTGTAATCATCTGTTAAAGCTGCTTCATTGCTATAGCTAGTGGCTTTTTCATAAGCGTTTCTTTGTTTTTCTAGCACAGAAACCAACTCTCCTGTAATATTCAAGACATACCTACATCCACCTAAGTCATCTTGTATTTTTTGTTTTTGTTTTTCTAGTTCATTTATGTCACTTTCTATTTTATTTTTTTGTGCTCGTAATTGATTTGCTTCTTGTCTTTGGTTCGCCGCAATTGCTTTTTGCCTATCTGCTTCGTCTCTTAAGTTTTGTTTTTCTTTCTTTAGCCCAGACATATCTTCGTTTAGTAAAGCTATTTTTTCAGTAGATGAACTTAACTCTTTCTGGCATTTATCTAAATTATTAGAAGTAGTCTTAAATTGTTTCTCTGTTTGTTCAACTACCTCTTTCAATTCTTGGTTTTTCTGATACTGTTGAGCGTTTGCAATACCAGAAACAACTAATAAAAGGGTAACTACGACTAAAAATATTTGGGTTTTATTTCTGGGAATTAGTGTATTTATTGAATTACTCGTTTTGTTAGACTTATTGTTACTGTTAGATGAACTAAGAGAGTTACCACAGTTATGGCAGTATTGACTATTATTTTTGGCTTTTTCACCACAATTATGACAAAACATATTATTTTATTTATTTAACTAACTATTTTTTAACAATTTTAGTGAAAAAATGCAATTTTTTTGTATAGATTACATATTAAATGTGAAATATACCACTTTCGTGGAGTCTTATCATGAATTACTATTGAACTGAAAGTTTCTGGTATACTTTTTCTACCACCTCATAAGATGCCTCTTGAAATCCTTCTACTCTATTGCTTTCAACTCCAAAGCCTAAGGTACTACTACAGGCCAACTTCAAGATCTTATACCCGTCTTCATAACTTCTACACAAGTAATCAAAAAGTATTACAAATAAATATAGTTGTCCTTTTAAACTATTTGTAATAGGAATTGCAGGCACTCTAACTATGGGCTTTTGTATATTTTTTTGCATTTTTAGTTTTACACTAGCATCATTTTGGATAACCATCTTTTTTGTTTCTTCATCGAATACAGACAATGCTTCAGATAAGTCATAATCTTCCGATTTTTTAAAAAGAATCTTTGTTATAGGTCTAAGCTTATATTTATAAAAACGGGCTTCGTGCTCATTAATCCCATCCATTATTTGACCAAGCCATATTGGCATATATTTACCATAAGTAAAAAAGTGGAGATCATTGGAAAACTGATCTATTTTCGATTTATTATTGTTGTCATGATTAACTATTTTGACAGTACAGCCTGACTCTCCTCCGCCTGAAAAGTCGAAGAAACACTCTGCAAACAATGAATAGCCCCTTAAGAAATCAGAGCCTTCAATTATTTTTTGCAACATATATTTTTTATTTATCTTAATCTAGAAAGTGTAATGGGGTTCTTTCTCCTTCTTTTATTTTTATATCCACCTGTTGTCTAAGCAAGTATTTTGTACGTGCACTTAAAGATTTACATTCAGATTCTTTATTGGCTTTCGTATAGTTTTCAAACCTTTTCCTTCGAACGCACTTACAAGAATCATAAATCCAAGAATAATACATTTTTTCTCCGCATTTAGAATAATCTTTTACTCTTATGCAACTTCCGTTTTTTTCTTCTCGAATATAACCCTGATAGCATTCGCAATGCTTCTCCTTCTTACTATAGTAGCTGTTTTCACCGCAGTTTTTAGAACTTTCATTATGACTGTTGTCACTACTTCTTTTAGGTAAACACATGAGTTTTTCTACTTTTTTATTAGCCCTGTTTTCCGTTATCTGATGATTATTTTTAAACACATCACTAGTTCCATAGCTTATAACCAGACTTGTTGTAAACAAAGTTATTGCTAAAATTGTAGCCGTGAATATATTGAGTTTTTTCATTTTATTTATTTTCTGGTTCTAGCATTAAGAAAATTGACAAGATTATGTTCACACCCGGAACAATTATCAACCACGCCCAATTCTGGTGCATATCTAAATGCCTCAACCTTCTAAGAGATAATTTATAATAGCTGCCAATCAAAACAACCGGTATTATCAATGCTAGTAAGAAAAAGGTTACTAAATAAAGCGGTGTGATATATGTACTAAAAGAAAGAAATGCAATAATCTGAGCATGAAACTGGAGAAAAGCAGCAAATACAATACTGAATAGCATCAATAGTAGAAAACCGAGTAGGTAATCCATTCGGTTTATTTCACCTTTTCTTCTCATTAGTAGTGACTTTAGTTTGTTCATATTATGTACTTATTAAGTGCTAATTAAAAGGGTTAATTATCTCATGGGGATATACTGGTTCATTTTCTTTGCTTAAAGAGTAAAACACACCTGCAGACACCTCCTGTACATCCCTTTGGAGAAAAGCAGGAATACTGCTTTTTACCTGGTAAAGTTTTTGGTTTTTTACAAAATAAACCTCTTTACTGCCTTCTTTGCTGAGTAACATACCATCATGAGGGTTGTTTTTTGTTATAGGTTTGCCATTTTCATAATTTCTTCGATGAATTTCAGATACATCAACTATCTCATCAGTCCAATTAGATCCATATAGCGCTTGAGCTGTTTGTTCATTTTTTATTGGTCGAAGAGTGTTATTTAGTGTAACAGCGTAGACTTTATTTTCTAATGGTGTAGTAACTAAGGTTGAACCGGGACGAAAAGTCATGCTTATAGGCATTTTTTTTGGAGTTTCGTACTGTTCAGAACATGTCTGACTTACATGATGGACATCGTCAAAGTTTTTAAACCAACTATGAAATACTTCACTGCTTGGAAAATGCATTATCTCCTTATCTCGATTTATTATGTAAACAGTATCAGCTTCTCCAAATTTAACTAAATCACCAGACTCTAACTTTGAACAGCTCTTATTTTTGCCAAAACCCTCCTCTTTGTCATCATTATCCTTTTTAAAGCAACTACCTCCATTTTGCTCATAACCTTCTTTGCATCCGCATATTTTGTTACCCGTTTCAGGATTAGTTCTTTTATATTCCCAGTTTTCTCCGAACTTTTTGCATGAGCTCTCTTCATTTTTCTGCTGATCTTGTTTTTCTGTTTCATTATCTTTTTTAACACACCCTATGCCTCCAGTCTTTTTTTTGTAGCCCTTGTCACAGGTGCAGTCATTTTTCGAAACATCAGGATCATAATGAGCATTATCCCACAAAAGACAAAGAACTACACCTTGATCAGCAGCCTCTCCAAGACTATATGTTGTTTCCCCTCTCCAGGTTTGTGGCTCTAAATCTGTCACACTAGCAATCCACCAGTGAACGGTTGGAAGTGGAATAAATAACCCTTCATGGCATTCATCATCTGGACCTGTAATACACTTCACATTTACTCCTACCAATTCACCCTTGTCATTAAAAACAGGACCACCCGAGCTCCCATAAGAAGTGTTCATACCACTCACAACAAGAGGTTGGCCGCTTTTATCATCTTTTAATACCCCTAAAACCTTCCCTTCGGTTCTAATAGACTCACCATCTCCATAATCAGGGTAACTAAAGGATTGAATTATATCATCTTTTTTTAGAGCATCGTAATCTGTGGTATACTCTGACAAATTCACACCACCTATCATCCAATCCATAATAGGTAAATTAATTACACTTCTCCATTTTCCATCTGTATAGAATTTATCTATATATACCAAAGCTAAGTCTAGCCTTTTATTGTGTCTAAACCCCTCTTTCATTCTTGGAGAAACAGACAGAGTGTACTTACAATTTGGGTCTTGGTTAATTTTTTCGGTAATACAACCTATTACCTTATAACGATAAGGGTTGGAATATACATCACTTAATACATGATAATTGGTAAGAATACCATTCATACCACCTAAAGAAAGACCAGTGCCCGAACTAATGAATTGTTCAGTATAAGTATCATATATCTTTATTTGCAAGGTTGACTCCAGTGTGTTTTCATCTAAAGAAACAGCTGAAGCAGAACTGGGAATTAAAAATACACCTATAAATAGTATAATCATAAAACTAAGCAAAAAATATCTATATTTACCCGCTAGTGTTTTTATATATTTGTTCATTTTATTTATAATTCTTCTTTAATAAGGTAAAAAACAGCGAAAGGCCAAGAAGCTGCTAATAAAACTGGGAGAAGCAGGTTAAAATCCTCACCTTTTTTTCGTTTTTTAACCACAAAGATAAGGGCTGTAATAATTCCACATGCAAACCATAAAAACAAAATCACTTCTCCTTCTTCACCTGAGGGTTGAGTTGCTTGACCCGGTGCCTGTTGTAGTGCGGCTTCAGGTGGGGCCTCCTTTGAGAATGATACATAGAATATTATTAATATTTGTAAATAATACCTCTCAAATTAGTGCTGGTAATTGCAGAGGATCACTAAACAACACAAAAAGCCCTCCGAACCAGCGACAGTCTCTCTCGAGGCTGCCCTGCACCCTTTCAGGTACAGACCCTACACATGAGCACTGGCCAGAGGGCCATCTCTATGTGTAGGGATTTGAAGCCGTGCTTCGAAAATTTCGAAGTTTAGGCTATAATTTAAATTGTAATTGTATTTTTACACAAAAATGGAGTAAAATCAACTTTAAACACTAATTTCCTATAAATGCAAGAGGAAGCAGATAGAATAAAAAAATATATGCAGGTTGTATTGGAACACATAGCCTTTAATTATGAAGAATATAATAAATTTGATGATATTGTAGCAATACCTTTCACTCATTTAGCAGACCGGCTTGAAGCGAAAGACAAAAACCCGAATCGTTCAGAACTAATAATTAACCGGGATGAGGCAGGAAAAGTAGCTAATGAAATATTAAAATTTTTACACAAAGAAAAAGACTTTAAGTTTGAGTTGAAGAATAAAGAAGCCCTTGAAGGTGCGGATTATAATAGCCCAAAGGACATTCACTATAAAGTAGAATGCAAAAAGGAGGATCTGGTAGATTACATACAAAAAACATTCGACGAGTACGGAAAAGGAGAAAGAGTGAAAGAAAAAGAAGAAATACAGAATAAATTAAAAAATGTATTAGAGGAGGAAGATTTGAAACACAAAGATGTAATAGTGGCAATATTAAAGGAGGACCCAAGAAGAAAGATTGTTTTTCAATACCAAAATGAAAAAATAGATATAAACACCAGAAGAAGACCTCATTTTATCTACAATATAACTAGACTACTATTGGGGTTGGACACTATTATTGAAAAGCCGCAAGAGGCTGAAAGCAGACTTTTTATTGAAGATTGGCCTGGATATACCAAGGAAAAATATAAAGTGGGTAATTGGGTTGAATTTTCCGCTTTTCATGATTTAATTAAGGGAAAATATTATACAGTCAAAGATGAGCAAGATAAATATACTACGAAACAGTTTTACGATGCTGTGCATGGAAAAAATAAGAACTCAAAAGAAAAATTTGGTTTCAAACTGTTCAATAGAGATGTTGATGATGAAAAATTAAGCTTAAATGTTAATAACCTTATTCAGAAAGATGGTAATTTAATTTTCCTTAAGATCTAAATTTTTAAAATAAAAAGATTTAACTATAACGTTAATATCCCCTAAAAGTAGGGGATATTTTTATTTTTGTCTTCAAGTGACTTAGAGACTTTTAGGTAAACTCTCTCTCACTCATAAGGATACTCTGTAGAATAATAATACTGAAGTTAAATATAAAATTTTAATTCTAATAATAATATAATATGCAAAATATAGATAAAGACGCTATTCCGGACACACTTAAATCTTCCAACTGGGTAGTATGGAAAGCCAAAAAGAAAGATGACAGGGTTACTAAAATTCCATACGACCCATCCAATACTGACAATTATGCAAAAACAGATTCTCCCCACACATGGTCGGATTTTAAAACAGCATTAGAAGCCTATAAGTCAGATAATTTCGATGGTTTCGGCTTCGTATTTACCGATACCGATTATGCAGGGATTGATTTGGACGACTGCAGAAACCCCGAAAACGGTAACCTTTCTTCTAAAGCCGAGGAGATAGTTGAGCGCATGGACTCCTATACCGAAATTTCACCTTCGGGCAAAGGACTTCACATCATTATAAAGGCTGAACTACCTTCTGACAAGGGTAGAAAAACTGGGAATATTGAAGGCATGAAAGAAATTGAGATGTACGATAATGTGCGGTTCTTTACGATGACCGGAAATACACTTGATGAAGCTCCCGGTTATATAAAAGATAATCAGGAAGAACTTAATAATCTTTTTAGGGAGGTGTTCGAAAATTCCAAAGAAAATGGCTATAGTGAGAGTGTATCAGCAGTTAACTCTGATAGCAACCTGTCAGATAAAGAAATTATCGAAGCCGCTAGAAACGCAAAAAACGGAGAAAAATTTGAAAAATTATTTTTCCAGGGCGACCTTTCAGATTATAAGTCTGAAAGTGAAGCTGATGAAGCTTTATGTTTCCTTCTGGCTTTTTACACCAAAGAGTATGAACAAATTAAAAGATTGCTTAAAAGATCTGCACTTACTAGAAGTAAGTGGTTCGAAAGAGAAGAAAGCAGCTATATAGGCCCAACCATTAATAAAGCAATAGAAAAAGTGAAAGAAGGTTACGACCCAGACTACTATGAAAAAAAGGATGGTAACAAAACTGAAGATGTTGATAATGAAAGTGAGTCCAATTCTATGCATGAAAAGCTCCAAGTTATAGCTGAAGAAGCTGAGTTGTATAAAATGCCCGATAATAGAAATTTCGCCAAAGTTAAGGATATAGATGGAGACAACAAAATTCTAATGATTACCGGAGGTAAGAATTGCCAATTCACCTCATGGCTTAAACGGAAATATTTCGATGGATACGAAGAGTATCCATCAAGTACACCACTTTCAAGGGTGGTTGACGGCATAAAAGCTAGAGCTGAGATTGCAGATATGAAAGAACTATACATGAGAGCGACGAAGAAGAATAATTCGATCTATGTTGATTTAGCCCAAAACAATCTTAAGAAGATTAAGATATCACCGGATGGTTATGAAGTAGTAGAAAACGAGAAGGTAGAATTCTTACAAAATGACGAAATATCGAAACTTCCAGAACCAAGCCAGGAGGCGGGAATCGAAAGCCTGAAAAAACTGAGTAAACTAACCATGCTGGAAGGAAGAAAGTTAGCTCTTATAATCTCATGGTTAACCTCGGTTTATTACACTCCCGGGTCTTACCCGATTCTTATCATCACAGGAGAGGCAGGAAGCGGAAAGAGTGTACTCTCTAAGATGCTTAGGTTTTTGGTAGACCCTGCCGGCATAAACGGAAGAGAGGTTATTGAGAGCATAAACGATAATAGGGGTATAAGTGGTTTTGCTTTGAATCGTCACGTTGTAGCACGAGAAAATATCTCTAGAATAAGCCAAACAGAGAATGATACACTTTCTGCAATCTCCACCGGCACCTCTCAAGGAGCTCGCTCAATGTATACCAACTTCGGAGTCGATACTATCCGAGTTAAAAACCCAATAATATTGAACGGAATTGATATCACCGGAATTAAATCCGACTTACTTGATCGTTCGATAATGGTGCAAAAGAAGAAGATCGAATCCAATAAGAATGAATCAGAGATATGGAAAAAATTAGATGAACATCATTCGGAGATTTTAGGCGGACTTTGCGAATTAATCTCACAAGGGTTAGATAGACTGGAGAATATCGATTTAGCCGATGAGAAAAAGACCAGAATGGCTAATTTCAGTGAGTGGCTTGAGGCTATATCTGAACCGATGCAAAAAATACCGGGAATTAAGAATATTCACCCTCTAGAGGCTTACAAAACAAACAGAAAGAATGCTGGTGAAATTGCAATGAATTCTAGATATTTCACTACCGTATTCAAAGACTGGTTGGAGATTGAAGCAGAAGGTTATGAGGAGGGTGAAGTAGTTTTTAAGGGGGCTGCTACAGAAATATTGAGAGAATTAGAGATGATGGCTGATCCTGAACAAGTAGAATCACAGCACTGGCCCTCTTCTCCCTCAATTGTAGGTAGGAAGATAGGAAGAATAAAAACTACACTACGGCAGATAGGGTACGAACATGAAAAAGATGACAGCGGAAATAAAAGAGAGCATGTTTTCATAAAAACTGATTAAGGGTCACATGGACGGATAGGACGGATCTTGTTTACTTCTAGATTTTAAAAAGAAAAAGAGAACAAGAAAAAAGAATAAGAAAGCTAAAGTATCCGTCCATCCGTCCTCCTGTGATAAATACAAAAAAAGATGGAAATAATTGAAAATTATACTGAACAACTAAATACAGATAACAAAGTGCAGCAAGCTTTTTGTGAGTATTTAAGAAAGAGAGGTATCGCTGAAGATAAATCGGAGAGCACATTGGAGTCCGATTACTATATAGCTAAACAATTGTTTGAGTTTAATCCAGAGATTGGGTTTGAAGATTTAGAAACCTCTACTATTATTGATTTTATTGAATGGCTAAAGGCAGAGAAGAGGAAAGATAAAGCTGAAAGTCTAGCTTCATCTACTCTCAAAACTTACTATAACCGACTTAGTGCTTTCTTTAAGTGGTTGAAATCAACAGGTAAAATTGAATCCAACCCCGTGGACAATATAGATACCCCCTCTGTGACACATGATGATAAGCAATACATAGATCAAGAAGGTTTGGATAAGATATTTCGCACTATAGAGCGAGGTATATCTTGGCAAAACAATTTCCTCAGAGAAAGAAATATAGCTATTTTCCAGGTTCTACTTTACACCGGTGTAAGACGCAATGAATTGTTGTCGATAAAGTTGCGCCACATAGATTTAAATAGGGGAGAGTTACTAATAAAAAAAGAGGGCTCTAAATCAAAAAGTGATAGATCCATACCTCTAAATAGTAGAGTTAAGTTAGCCTTACAATCTTACTTGGATAAGAGAGACATGCCTGAGGTTGATTCACCTTACTTATGGATTAGTAGCTCAACAAAAGAAAAATTTACAGTTAGTGGTTTGAAGCATTTAGTTAATAAAGTTAATAAGGCTTCTGGAGTTGACTTTAGTGTTCATCAGTTCAGACACACTTTTGCTGTTAATTCTACAGTACAAGGCCTTAATATGGAAGAGCTTAGAGACTTAATGGGGCATAGGTCTCTCGAGTCAGTTAGAAAATATTTGAGACAAGTACCTAAAGAACACACGAGAGAGAAGCTGGAAGGGTTAAATATAGATGCTATGGTTTGAGTCTTGCACACACATATATATACATGTATAATCCCGACCATTGAGATCTGGAGTCTTTATATTTTAATCTTCTTGTACTATTATGAAAGTAGTTAATTTACAATGTACTGTTTGGCAGTATTCTACTTCGTTAAATAAGAAAAATACCGCCTTAATGAACTCTTCACTCAGAGATGTGGTTGTAAGAGAGAGATAAAACCAAGATTTTTTACTAATTTGTGGGCAATCCTGGATTTGAACCAGGGACCTCATCATTATCAGTGATGCGCTCTA
>JBDGRL010000054.1:0-1598 GCA_042218065.1 Candidatus Magasanikiibacteriota bacterium
TGTGCTCATCTGTTGGCGGCAGCAGTACTTGAGATTTACCCCGACGCAAAGCCAACTATTGGGCCACCGATAGAGGACGGTTTTTATTATGATTTTGACTTTGGCCCTGAGAGTATCTCCAAGGATGATCTTGAACAGATAGAGAACAAAATGAGAGAGCTGGTTAAAGATTGGGATAAGTTTGAACATGAGCAAGTCTCAGCTGAACAAGCACGAGAATATTTTCAGGATAATAAATACAAACAAGAATTGATTGATGAAATTGAGCAGTCAGGAGAAGACATCACCTTCTACAGCTCGGGTGACTTCACTGATCTATGTCGTGGTGGTCATGTGGGGAGCCCAAATGAAGAGATAGGAGCGATAAAACTCACTGATGTAGCCGGTGCCTATTGGCGTGGTGACGAGGATAATAAGATGCTTACTAGAATTTATGGTACATGCTTCAATAGTAAAGATGAGCTGGAAGAGTATCTAGAGTGGAAACAGGAGGCAGAAAAGCGAGATCACAAGAAGCTAGGTAAAGAATTGGGGCTGTTTATGTTTTCCGATCAGATTGGTGCGGGACTGCCCTTGTTTACCCCAAAGGGAAATATAGTGCGACAAGAAATCTTGGACTACTGCCGAGAAAAAAATAAGGAATGTGGTTTTAGTGAAGTTCATACTCCGAATTTAAATAAAAGACAATTATTTGAAACTTCTGGTCATATCGAGAAGTTCGAAGATGGTATGTTCGAGGTAGAGCCTAACTTTAGCGAAGATGAATATTTTCTCAAGCCGATGAACTGCCCACAGCACACCCAGATTTATAGCAGAAAACTTAGAAGCTACAGAGATCTACCTATTCGTTATTCTGATTTTGCTAATCTTTATCGAGATGAGAAGCCCGGAGAGATTGGGGGTATCAATAGAACCAGATGCTTTGCCCAGGATGACGGCCATATATTTTGTCGCAAAGATCAGATAAGACAAGAATACAACCGAACTTTAGATGCGATTGGGTCTGTACTTAGTACATTCGACCTGGAATATGACGTCGTATTATCTTTGTGGGATCCTGAAAATAAAGATGATTACCTGGGCGAGGATAGCCTATGGGAAGAAGCACAAACACAACTGAGAAATCTTCTAGAAGAGAAGGATGTTGAGTATACAGAAGAGGTAGGTGAGGCTGCATTTTATGGACCTAAGATGGACTTTATAGTACGAGATGCTCTAAAAAGAGAGTGGGATATGTCTACTATTCAAATTGATCTGAACTTACCTCAGAGATTTGATCTCGAATACGTGGATGAAGATGGTGAGCGTGGAACACCGATAATGATCCACCGCGCTATGGTTGGGTCTATGGAGCGGTTTATGGGTATTTTGATAGAACACTACGGCGGAGAATTTCCGGTTTGGCTTAGCCCGACTCAAGTCCACTTCATTCCCGTATCTAGCGAGGATCATATAGAGGGCACTAGAGAAATTGCTCAGGAGTTTGAGCAAGAGGGTATTAGAGTAAATATAGATGACTCGGATGAGTCAGTGGGAAAAAGAATCAGAGAGGCCGTTACAGATAAGATACCTTATATTTTAGTAATAGGCGATGATGA
>JBDGRL010000055.1:0-7979 GCA_042218065.1 Candidatus Magasanikiibacteriota bacterium
GCGGCTGCTCCGATAATAATTAAATCTCTCATGAAGGATAAATTTAACCAGCAAGTTTTGTTATTAAGTTACGCATTTCTTCAATATTTTCTTTAGGTTCTTTTTTATTTCCAAATACTGCGCTTCCGGGACAGACTGCATCTACCCCGGTCGGTACTATTTTTTCTAAAGTCTTTTTATTTACTGAGCCGTCTATTTGAGTAAAGCAATCAGGATACTTGTCTGTAAAATTATTAATTTTATCTAATACTTCAGGAATCAGTTCTTGTCCTTGAAACCCCGGTTCGACTCCCATAAACATGACATCTTCTAGATCTTCTTCAAATTGATCTACTACCTCAATATTTGTATCAGGGTTTAATACCAGGCCTGCATGCCAACTATGCTCGTGAATTTTAGCTATAGTTCTTTCTATATTTGCATTACTTTCATAATGAAATAATATTCTTTTCACTTGAGGTACGGGAACCCATCTTTCTATCTTTTTTTCAGGATTTTCAACCATGAGATGCAGTTCAATGTCGGTTTGAACATTTTCTTTGACTACATTTGGATCAGCCCAGGTTTCATTCGGTACAAATTCTCCATCTGCTATATCCAACTGAATCATATCTATGTACTCTTGGCTAGCCCTAATTTGTTTTAAAAATTTCTCTCTTGTGTCTACCAACAGAGAGGGGATTATTTGAACTGACATGTTATTGTTGTTCGAAATTTTTTATTTTATTAATCCTTCTTTTGTGTCTTTTTGCACCAGTAAAATCAGTATTCAGCCAAGTATCTACTATATTTGTGGCTTCTTTTTCTTCTAATTTGCGAGCGGGTAGACAAAGTACGTTAGTACTATCATCTTCTCGCATAGTTTTTGCCATCCATTCATCTGTTGCGGTCCCAGCTCTGACGCCTTCTACTTTATTGGCGGCGATGCAGACACCTATTCCATTTCCGCAGAGTAAGATTCCTAAGCCATTGTTTGCTTTTACTTTTTGAGCTAATGGTAGTGCGTAGTCAGGATAATCATCAGACTTGTCATATATTTCGGGACCCACATCTTCTATATTATACTCAGTTTCGGATAAATGTTCTTTTAGCTTTTGCTTAAGCTCAAATCCTGCATGATCAGAGCCGATAAAAATCTTTTTCATTGAATATTGTTACTTAATTTTAGTATACATTTATATCAGTTTATTAACAAATTAGGAATGAAAACTGTACATTTTTTAAACGAAATATTTTATAGCTTTAGTACAAATTCTTGCATTTTGTTCTAAAAAATGTTATATATAATATGCTCTCTAAATTCGGCATCAAGTTACTCTAAGCGTGGAGGAGCCCGTGGCAACTACAATCAAGAGAAGCTATCACAGTCTGTCAGAGCTACACGAGAAGGGGATTGAGCCAGACGAAGACTTGGAGATAGCACTAACCGGAGACAGCAGCCACAATAGTATGAATGGCCAGACAGAAAACCTGAAAATGATATGGGATATCGCTGCAGCTGCAGGAGTAGAAGGTAAGCTGAAAGCAACAGATCAGAAAGGTGTTCAAGGTGAAGGACATAAGAGAGGTTTTGAAGAAATTAAAATCATAAAACCTTCGGATGAAAGCCGCACAGTAACCGTTGAGGTACAATCCGGGGGCTCGGATACTTGTGCTAGATACCCTCTTGTGCCTACGGAGAAATTTCGGGATGAAGAAGGTAATCCCGAAATTCACAAATTCTACGAGGAGTTAAAAGAAGGAAAGCAAAGATGTCTGGGAACTCAAGAAGAGAAGACTGAACAGAGTGTCCCTGATTTTTCGGATGAAGCGATTGCTGAATTGGTTAACCAAACACTAGTTGAGGCAGATGGAGAAATTCAGGAAGTTCTGCTGAGTGTTGAGTGGGATGAAGAAGGACGTCCTGTGTGCACTTGTTCAGATGACGAGTTTGTGTCAGAAATAAAAGAAATTTTGGGTGATTATATCTCGGAAATGGGAAGTGAAGAAGTAATATTTTACGAAGAATTTTCCTCTTTTTTCTCTAAGCTAAGAGAAGAGGCTCCTGACAAGGTGCTAGATTTGTATCAGAGTACTGAGCCTGCTAGTTTAGAAGAAGAAAGAGCAGAGGATACTGAAACCGAAGCGGAAAAGGTAGAAATGGAAGAAGGAGTGACCGAAACATCCGACTATACAAATGAAGAAAATGAAGAGGAAATTCCGGAGTTTCCCTCGTCATTTCGAAGAAAACGTAGCCATGCTTTCAAGGATATTTTTGCTCAAATGGGAGTAGGTGAAGAGTTTAAAACAAGAGATGTGGAGCTCGACTCGGTATACCACTACGATGAATACAGTGATATAAGCTCAATTCTACATAAAGCTGCAAAAACAAAGGTTTTGGAGAACCGTAGTGTTGGTAGGGAAAATGAGTACTGGTTCATAGAAGAGTTTGTGCCCGAAGAGCTTTTAGATGCACGAAGGGATTATATGCTGGATAACTTTGAATCGGAAAAGATAGTGATTGAATTAGGGGATCCTACTCAGTTTAACTCTTCAGAAGAAATATTGGAAGAAATGGGTAGAGTGGATGAAGAAATAAGCAGAGCTGACCGTATGACTGAGATCTACATCGAAATTTTGAGTAGGAGAAATGAAAGAATAGAAGAAAGAAGAAAGAGAACAAGGCAACTTCTTAAGAAAGCTAAGGAAACAGCGGAAGGTCTTGATGAAGATTTGGCTGAGGAGATAGAAGAACTAAGTGAAAACCTCTGATGTTTTTTGTAGGGAGGAAATCATACCCGACACTTTTTGTGTCGGGTTTTCTTATTTTATTAAAAAACAATTTTTACTAACTTTTAATAAAGTTCACATTTTACACTTTGAGAAGTATGTTTAATTGGGTATAATTCAATGAGAGTTTCGTACCTTCTAACTTCGGAGGAGAAATGCATCGACCTACCCAAGATCAAAAAGTTGCTGATATCGAAGTCATTTGCGGTCCTATGTTCTCTGGGAAAACTGAGGAGTTGGTTTCAAGACTAGAAAGACTTATGTACGCTGATTTGAATTTTCTTTCTTTTTGTCACGAAGATGACAGTAGATACGACAAAGAGGAGATTGTATCTCATAATGGTAAATCCATCGATACTACACCGGTGGAAGATGTTAAAGAGATTGAATCTGCAGTGAAAAAGTTTCAACAGGAAAATGATGAACTGGTAGCCGTTGGTATTGATGAGTTTCAGTTTTTCGGAGAAGAGATTGTTGATCTTGCTGTCAGATTGTTTGAGAATGAAAGAGTTCGAGTGATTCTAGCTGGTCTCGATAGAGATTATAAAAATGATGCTTTTCCTGGAGTACCTCAGTTGCTTCGTCAGGCGCACTATGTTCACAAATTGCAAGCAGTTTGTCAAAAGTGTGGTTGTAACGCTTCGTATAGTCAGCGATTGTCGGGTGAGACTGATCAGATAATTCCCGGGGATGAAGAGAAATACGAAGCACGATGTTATGAACACTTTTCTCCTTCGGAATAAAAAGAGATTGGTTGAAGTTTTTACTTCACCATTGTGTAGGATTTTTTTACTTTTGCAACAGCTCTGCTGGGGGGAGGAGCTGTATTTTAATTGACAAAGATACTAAGTTTAGTTAACATACATGTACAATCATAAAAGCATCTAACCCGCAATCAACGGAGAGCTGAAGAAAGAAACATTTCGGAGTAGACTCTTCCGGTGGTTCCGTAAACACCAAAATCAAGAAAAGCCATTATGTCGAGATGGTACCGCCTGCCGGGCTCTCGATATAGTGGTCTTTTATTATTTAATAAAGTCTATCCGTGAGAGGTCGTGAGTCAACAAGTGGTCGCAGAAAATCTGAAGAAAAGGAGGGTTTACAGCAAGATCCTGAAGAAGGGGATACAAGCGAGAGAAAGTATGAATTTTTTAGTGATAAAGAAAAGTACATTATAAAGAAGGGTTTAGAAACTCTTTCAGAGAAACTACAAGAGTTAAAAGAAAAAGATGAACTTCCTACTCATTTTATACTTCTAGACACTTCAGCGCGAGTTTTTCAACCAGCTGTAAATGAACTAATTAGTAAGGTTTATGAAGACAGTCAGAAGAGAAAACCACCAAGATCTTTTTTGGTACCAGATGTTTCTGAGGATGAAAAACTTAACATTAAAGATAGAATAGAGGGAATAACTAAAAAAAACAGAACAGAAACAAATACCCCTAGAATTATGATGATCGATGATTATGTTGAATCAGGAAGTACAATGAAGAAGATGATTAAAGCAACAGAAGACATGGATATTGAAGCAGACTTTTTCTCCTTTTTTTATTCTACTTCTGATTCAGGAGGCCAAAAGAAAACTGTAGAAGAAGAGTTGGGTTCTAATTTTTTCTACGGCGCAACAGAGGATACCCCGATTCCTGATTCAATTCAGAACTGGTCTGATACTATAGATCATCATACTAATTATGATTTTCATTATGGATTAGTTACGCCATTAGATGATAATTCTAAGGACAGAGAGTACCATTCCAAAACTGACCTTACCGGAGTTGCTAAAGATAAACATGATCCTGATAAGTATGCAGAAAAAGTTGAAGAAGCGTCACAGAATCTCATTAGAGGTATAAGAAAGGAATCAAAAAGAATAGGCAAAGAAGTAGCTGAAAAATTATCAGATGAGGGTGAGATTTAATCATATATTTTAATTTAAACAAAACTATGTCTTATAACCCTGAAGAATCAGAACAAGAAGTACTAAAATTTTGGGAGGAGAACAACTGTTTCGAAAAATCAATCAAACAAAGATCGGAAGATAAACCTTATGTATTTTATGATGGTCCGCCATTTGCTACTGGTTTGCCACACTATGGTCATATTTTAGCTAGTACTCTAAAGGATGCTGTCCCTAGATATTGGACCATGAAGGGTTATAGAGTTGAGAGAAGATGGGGCTGGGACTGTCACGGTTTACCTATAGAGAATATGATCGAAGAGGAGCTTGATTTAAATAGTAAAAAAGAGATAGAAGAGTATGGCGTCGATAAATTTAACCAAAAAGCTAAAGAATCAGTAATGGAGTATGCTGATGAGTGGGAAACTATAATTCCTAGGATAGGTCGCTGGGTTGATATGGAGAATGACTACAAAACAATGGATAAGGATTATATGGAGTCTGTTTGGTGGGTGTTTAAACAATTATTTGATAGAGGTTATGTATATGAAGGAAGAAAGCCAATGCATGTTTGTCCACGGTGTGAAACACCCCTTGCACAAGGAGAAGTAGCTGGATCTTACAAAGAGGTAAAAGATTTGTCAGTTATAGCAAAGTTTACTGTTACAGAAGAAGCCAAACAAGACAATAAAGAGCTTGCTGATATAGACGAAACTGTGCACCTACTAGCGTGGACTACCACTCCCTGGACTCTACCCGGAAACATACTCATGGCAGTAAATGAAGATTTTGAGTATAGCTTAGTAAAACATGAAGGGGATTACTATTTAACCGAAAAGAGTAGAGCAATGGAAGTGTTCTCGGATAAAGAATTTAATTTAAAGAAGCAGATTCCGGGAGACAAGCTTGTTGGCTTAAATTATGAGCCACCTTTCCCTTATTTTGAAAACTTGAAAGATGAGTACGATAAAGCTTTTGAAGTGGTATCCTCAGATTTTGTTGATACAGAAGAAGGTACTGGAATTGTTCATATAGCACCTGCGTTTGGAGAAGAGGACTATCAGCTTTATCAAGATTTAGAAGATGTACCTTTTGTACAACATGTGAATATGGACGGTAGATTTACTAATGAAGTAGAGGATTTTTCTGGTCAATCTGTAAAGACAGCTCAAGGACACCCAGAAGACCATCCTGGAGAACCGCATCAAAAGGCGGATATTCAGATGATTAAATACCTTTATCATAATGGAGATAAGCTTTTTGATAAAGAAAAGGTAAGACACCGTTATCCTCACTGCTGGCGTTGTGATACACCGCTTTTGAATTATGCTACTCGTAGTTGGTTTATAGAAGTTACAAGAGTTAAAGATGAGTTATTAGAAAATAATCAAAAAATAAACTGGACTCCTGATCACCTTAAAGATGGTCGGTTTGGAAACTGGCTGGAGGGGGCGAGAGACTGGGCGGTCTCCAGAAATAGATACTGGGGTCTCCCTATACCTATTTGGGAGAGCGAAGACGGTGATAGGATCTGTATAGGTTCAACCGAAGAGCTAGAACAACTTTCAGGTGAAGAGAATATTGAAGATCTGCATAAGCATGTGGTAGATGAGATAGAGTTTGAAAAAGATGGAAAAACCTACAAGAGAACTTCAGAGGTTTTTGATTGCTGGTTTGAATCTGGTTCAATGCCGTATGCTCATAATCATTATCCTTTTGAGAATAAAGATAAATTTGAACAAGGCTTCCCTGCAAAGTTTATTGCTGAGGGCTTAGACCAAACTCGAGGTTGGTTCTATAACCTTCATGTTTTGGCTACTATATTAACTTTGGGAGAAGACTCGCCTCTACCTGCAGAAGAGATTCAACCGGCTTTTAAAAATGTTATTGTTCATGGTTTACTTCTGGGAGAGGACGGCGAAAAAATGAGCAAAAGCAAGGGTAATTTCCCTGATCCCATGGATGTAGTTGAAAAGTATGGAGCTGATGCTTTAAGGTATTTCTTGTTAACCTCTCCGGTAGTTAGAGAGGAGGATACTGAATTCCATGAAAAAGAGGTTCAGGAGGTCTATAACAAGTTGTTGAATATGGTCCACAATATACACAATTTTTACTCGATGTTTGAAGATGAAGTTGAGACTGAAGATTTGATTAGCTTTGAACCAGAAGAAGTAATAGACAGTAGTTCAAAACAACTACATGAGTTGGACAAGTGGGTGATATCTAAGCTGCACCGCCTAATTAAAGAAGTAACTACTCATATGGATGAATATAAGTTGGATAAGGCTACTAGACCTATTCAAGATTTTGTTTTGGATTTATCTCAGTGGTATATTCGTCGTTCTCGAGAGAGATTCAAATCAGAAGATAAAAATGAGACACAGAGAGCTATGTCAGTTCTACATTATGTTTTTGATAGGTTAGCTAGAGTAATGGCACCATTTACACCTTTTGTGGCGGAAAAACTCTATCAGCAAATAAAACCAAATGAAGAAAGTGTACACCTTCAAGATTGGCCCGAATATAAGGATGAATTAATAGATGAAAAAACAATAAAAGAAACGAAAAAAGTTAGAGAACTAGCAGAAACAGGCCAAGCATTACGTCAATCTGAACATATGAAACTGCGCCAACCACTAAGTGAGTTTGCAATAGGTGGTATCGAGTTGTCGCAGCAATCGAAAGAGATTTTGAAAGATGAAATGAATGTAAAAGAGATAATTAATGAACCAAACGAGGAAGGCGATTGGAAATTTAAAGAAAGTGAAAAATTTGAAGTGGCTTTGAATGTTGAGATCACAGAGAAACTAAAAAAAGAGGGTGTATTTAGGGACATTGTAAGAAATCTGAATAATCTTCGAAAAAAAGAAGGTCTTACACGTGATGATAAAGTAAAGTTAACTTATGAAACAGACAGTGAAACCATCGAAGAAGTGTTAAATGAGTATAGCGATGATTTACAAAATAAAGTTCAAGCGGAACAAATAACCTCTGGAGAAGGAGAACATGAGCTGGATATTAGAGATGATTCCTTTAAGGTTAAACTAGAGGTACTTAGCTAAAAACTTTGACACTAATATTTTAGTAGGGTATAATTTAAATGGCTAGGCTGCGGGCTACGGCTACAGTCGGATCATGCATTCTGACGCCCCGACACCCTCCAGACCAGGTGACTGTCGTAAAGTGCTGGTGTTATACTAGCATTTCATGACAGTCGCCTCTGGCGGGAGCGTCGGAACGCTGGGATGAATGTGAAGCTGTAGCATAAGGGCCCGCGGCTGTTCAGCCAGCTTATTGGCTGGCTTTTTTTATT
>JBDGRL010000056.1:0-41028 GCA_042218065.1 Candidatus Magasanikiibacteriota bacterium
TCCCGACAAGCCAGCTTAGTAGGCTGGCGTCTTTTTATTTAATAAACCCTTAGATGAAAAAGAAGTACAAACAAATCAAAACCAAATTCAAACAGCTGGAAAAACAAATGCAGCAACCCGAGATTGCTAATGATTCAAAAAAACTACAAGAAAAGTCTAAGCAGTACTCTCGGCTTGAGCCAATTTATGAAAAAATAGAACAGCTGGAGCAAACTGAAGAGAAAATCAAAGAGACCGAGCAGATGCTGGAAGATGATATTGATCAAGATATGTACAAGATGGGAGAAAAAGAGCTAGATCAGCTAAAAGACAAGCAAGAAAAACTGCAAGAGAAGCTGAAAAAGATGACCAGACCAAAAGATCCGCAAGATAGAAAAAATGCTATCGTAGAGATCCGAGCCGGTGCCGGAGGTGATGAAGCGGCACTGTTTGCAGCAGATCTATCCAGGATGTATATGCGCTACTCCGAAGATAAAGGTTGGGAAACTGCGGTAATTAACCAAAGCAGGAATGACCTGGGGGGATACAAAGAAATGGTATTTAAAGTAAAAGGTGACGATGTTTACCAAGACCTGAAATACGAGATGGGTGTACACAGAGTACAAAGAGTGCCGGAGACAGAAAAATCCGGTCGCATCCACACCTCCACTGCCTCAGTCGCGGTACTACCTGAAGCCGAAGAAACAGAGGTCGATATCGACCCCGACGACATTGAGATCGAACCATTTAGTCCCAACAAACCCGGCGGACAAAGCGTAAACACCTCCAACAGCGCAATCCGAATCAAACATAAAAAGATGGATATTATAGTACAGTGCCAAGATGAAAAATCACAAAAACAAAACAAAAAGAAAGCAATGGAAGTACTTCGGGCGCGAGTATATGAGAAAAAACAAGAAGAAAAAAGAAAAAAGCGAGATGAAGCGCGCAGATCTCAGATCGGATCCTCTGACAGGAGTGAAAAAATAAGAACTTACAACTTCCCCCAAGACAGAATCACGGACCACCGCATAGAGCAAAACTACAGTAATATAGAAGCTGTGCTCGATGGAGAAAAGCTAGATGAGATTATAGAAGACCTACGAGAGGCCAGGTTCGAGGAGATGGAAAATGCAGAGTTTGACGTGGATGAATTTTTGAAAGACTAACCTGACTAACTACCCTCTCTATTGATGATTTAAACCAACTATACTCTCGGCTAAATCATAATCATTTTCAGAATACACACTATCGAAACTAAAAATACCATCTAACTTAAATTTCTCTAATATAACCAAATTTACACAATCAAAATAAGATGCTCCTTTTTTAGATTGCTGTTTAAAAACCTTATCTACCTTCTTTTCCAATTCTCTATCAAAATCATATTCAAAAAAATTTTTACTTCTAAATTTATTTAATGCTTCACGGGCTTCTTTTTGCCCAATCTTATAGCTAACCACGGTAACGGCCTCCGGAATAGTAAAGGGGGAAATCTGAAAGTCAACACTCATTTGTTGAAACTGCTTGCTAATATTCACTGCCTTTGGGTGGTTAGAGTCATCGGTCTTCACTAAAGCTACCAAAGCATCAGCATCTACCAATATTTCCAAAGGGTTATTATCAGTAATCTTACTCATTGTCATAAAGATAATTATCCATGTTTTTGGACAAATCTTTCGGCCCGCCGGATAGATTCAAATTCGCCAAATCAGTAAGGTCTACTTGTCCTTTTTGTTTTTTCTTATTATCCAAACCTTCTGCTAAAAACTCCCGCATTAAATCAGACATAGATCGCCCCTCTTCTCTAGCTTCTGCCTTAATTTTTTTATGTAAATTTTCGGGAATATAAAGTTGGGTTCTTTTCATTCTATGGTTAATACAAGTTTATTATACATATGATGTATACATTAGTCAAACGGGTTGGCTATCTCTTTAAATATGCTAAAGTATATTTACTAAAATAAAACAATATCTTCTCTATACAAGAATTACTGCAAAACCAAAAAAATATCGATCAAACCAATGCAGAGATACTATTGGCCCACGCAATAAGCCAAGAAAAAGAGTTCATTATAGCCCACCCCGAATACAAACTAAGTCTCTGGGAGTGGGTTAAGTTTAAATATTACATATATAAACGAAAACAAAACTATCCTCTAGCCTATATTACAGGAAAAAAAGAATTTTACGGGCTGGATTTTAATATTACCGAAGACGTATTAGTGCCAAGACCTGAGACAGAACAGATAGTGGATTTGGCTTTAGAGCAGATTAATGAAATGGATGATCATATTTTACTAGCGGATACAGGTACAGGGAGTGGCTGTATTCCAATCTCAATCCTAAAAAATTTAGAAAAGAAAAAAATATCTCAGCTAGAAACTATAGCTACTGACATTTCCGATGAAGCTTTAGAAATAGCTAAAAAAAATTCTAAAAAGTACAAAGTAGAAATAGATTTTAGACAAGGAAATCTTGCTGAACCAATTAAATCTGAATTAAAGTCTTATGAAAATGTAGTAATCACAGCAAACCTTCCTTATTTAACTAGGGAAGAATTTAACTCAGAGCAAAGTATTCAGCAAGAACCTAAAGAAGCTTTAGTTGCTGAAGAAAAAGGATTAGAGCTGTATGAAAATTTGCTTGAGCAAATAAAAAACTTTAGTCTAAAAAATCAAAACCTGGTTTTATTTTTTGAGATTAATCCTTGGCAAAAGGAAAATATTAAGAAGTTAGTAAAACAGAGACTAAATAATTGCAAAATAGATTTTAAAAAAGACTTAAACAAGAAAGACAGAATATTAATTTTAAGGCAAAGTTAATTTTACTCTTTTCCATAGATAGAGTAAGAACCTAAATCCCCAGCATCTATTTCCTCTCTTCTCAAACTTTCTGAGCTATAATCTTTTTCACTATCAGTCAATATAAAACCATTAGAGTCTATTTTTTCTAAGAGGCTAGGATCATAAGTAATGTCTTGACCAACACAACTATGTTCTAGAATTCCTCCTATATCATTAAATTCAGACAACTCTAGTTTTGATCTCTTATCACTAGAGATAATTTCTGGCTCATCATACTCTGGATCACTTGTTTTGTCTTGTAAGCGAATTCTATCTTCAGCAGTATCAGTTGGAAAATATTTCTTTATTATTTCTAAAGTTACCTCTTCTGGTCCATTACCAAAATTAAAGCTAAAAGTTAATTTACAACTTATTTCATCTTCCTCTTCAATGGATAAGTTACTGTCATACCTATTTTCTATTTCATTCCTTATTTGGTTGAAATCTGATCTGGGATCAACAATTATTATATCTCTAGCACCTAACACAAGAGGGTATTCTATATCATTTAATCCTCCAGGGTAAATTAGCGGCTTGTTTTTCAAAACTTCTTGTATTTCTTCTAATTTTGCAGTTTCTCTTAATTTTTCAACTAATTTTTGTTTAGACTTACTTTCTTTGAGTTCACTAATCTTGTAGGTTACTATAAGACTTTTCTAAATCTTGTGAGGGAAGCCTTTCTGTTTCAAGCAAATTAATCTTCATGCCTGGTTCTTGCTCACCTGCAGCCATAGTATTTAATTAAGAATTATTTAAGAAAACATAAAAAGAAGAAAAAATAGCAGCGACCACAAAACTAGCAATAAATGGATAAAAATCAATATAAAATAACAGTATCAAAATCGGTAAAAATATGACCCTCGATGCCTTATAAGTAATTTCTCTAGTCACTACAAACAAAAATACATCTTCATGATCAGACTCAGCCAAATCATAGGTTTTGGCACTCCAAGGAACTTGCAAAATTTTATAGGCCAAATTTTTGTAGGTATCAACGGCAAAAATCCACCCGAAACTACGAGCAAATATTCGGCCAATCCAGCCTAGAACATAAAAAATTGTGCCATATTTTATTAACTCATTTTTGTCATACTTATCGGTAGCTTCTCCAATGGCAGTATAGACCAAAATGGAAGCTAATGTAGTGATTGTAATAATTAGCCCGGTTTGAGAAATGCCGCCTAAAGCTATCAGTAAAAAGATTGGCCAGACAATAGTATTAATAGTTTTTTCAACTGCGTACCCAGAAAAACTGATGAAATTGCCCCAGTCTCGTTTATCTTTGAACTTATTCCACATTTCTTTAAAGGAAAAATTAAGTTCCAGTTTCTGCTCTTTATAAAAATAAAGCGGCAAATAACTAGCAAGCAACACTAAAGAACCAACAAGAAATAACAAAGAAAAACTAAAATAATCAGCTAAATAAGCGCCAACAACTGGGCCTAGGGCAGCTACAATAGTTACGACAATATTAAACAGAGACAATTCTTCTCCGCGAATGTCTTTATTCGAGTGAATTAGATAATTAAGATGGTAACTAAAATTTTTAAAAATAGCTCCAATAGCTGAAACTAAAGGTAGTAAAAAATAAAGCCAACCAAAAGTATCAATGTATCTCAATCCTAGGTAATAAGCGATCGAAAATGGAATTGACATCATCAAGCCATGATTCACCCCGACTTTGCTAATCAAATTAGCACCAAAATAAGCTAAAATTACATAGAAGAAGGGTATAATTACAAAAAACAAAATAATCTGATGGATCGGGTATCCAAGCTGGTACAAATAAATAGGCACGAACACACTCATCAAGCTAGTACCAAGTCTAATCAAGCCTCGAGCTAGGAAAAGCGGTAATTCATCTGTATGGCTATAAAATTTTTTTGAGAAAATGAATGGTTTAGACACCTTGCTAAATTTAGCTAATATCCTCTAAAATAATTTTTTCAGAAAAACCGCCTTTCTGTTCTTTCTTCTTTTGTCTTAATTCTTCTATATCAGAAAAACTAACATTTTATATTCACAAATTGCAAGGATTACTTCTAAAATATCAGCTAACTCTTGTGGGGTTTCATCTTCAACAAACTCCTGAGTTTCTTCTTCTAGTTTATCTTTTAATTTTTCCCATAGCTCTTCAGTGTCAGCTTCATGAGTTTCCGGCGTTTTGTTATCTTCTTTTATAATCTCAGGAATTTTGTCTCTTACTAACTTATCTATAGACATAGAAATTATTATTAATATTTTTGTAGAAATTTATCTACAGCATCTTGTTGAAAATGTACAATATCAAGTTTAGTCAACTTATTCGAGTTGAAAAACTCAACTTCTAAAATATTTTCATCCTCAGCAAAATTTTGCTCTTGTTGTTTTTCTGATTCTAGCTCTGCTAGATAGAAAAAATTAATACCATGAACAAACTTATCACTCGAATCATAGTAAGCCATTTCTTTTTCGATGTGAAATGGATCTAAGCTTTTTATCTCTGCTTCATACCCTGTTTCCTCCTTAATTTCTCTGATTGTACCATCAATCAAATCTTCACCTAAGTGTAAACCACCACCAGGAAGTTCCCACTGATTAGATTTCTCATCTACTATCATTAAAATTTCTCCCTGATTATTTTCTACAAAAGCATAAACTCCTGGGCGAAACTCAACTTCTTCTTTTGAGTTTGGTTGGTGAATATTTTTATTTATGTCGTAAAATTTTAAATTCATCTAGGTAAATTATTATGCATATTTTCTAACTTTTTAGTAAAACTTACACACTCTTATTTTCTAAAAAAATTAAGCAATACTGCCACACTCCGCCCTTCTTGGATTTCACCTTCCCGGCACATCTCCTCTACTTGCTCAAAACTAAACCACTTTCTCTCAGTTATCTCTTCTGCTTCTGTGTGTTCTATATCTATATTTTCTGTAATATTTTCGGCGGTGAGATAATATAAATCCCAATCTACTGTAGAGCCGCAAACTTTCTTCTCAATCACTTGCCATTCTTCCGCCTCCATTTCTGATTCTTCCTTCAGTTCAGATTTAGCTCCAGCAATAATATCTTTTTCTGGAACAGATTTATTGATATATGGTTCATATTCTTCAAAGCTATCAAAAACTTTACCTCCAGGCAGGCGCCAATCAAAACTATCCAGCTCAAATCTTCTTTCTTTTTGTAGAAAAATCTTCTCGTCTTTTATCGCTATAGTTCTAGTACCGGGTGGGCGAGAAAATTTCTCGAAAGTCATTTCCCCATAGCCTTCACCTTTATCTACCAACATTGGGTATTTTACAATAGCTCCGATTTTCCCCTTTGAGTGAATTTTCGGCTCGCCGTTGTGTTTTATTTTGGGTTCGCCAGGCTTACGTTTTCTAATTATCTGAGACATATGGCTTAATTTATCTCCTTTCTAAAGTAAGATTTCTCAATTTTTTTATCTTCCGAGCATTCATCTTTTGTCTTGTAAATACTGAAACCCTTGCTAGTAAGAAATTCAAACATTTCTGGAAATTTTTCTTTGTATGTATTTATTGTTATACCTTGGTAATTCTGATTTTTAATTTCATCTAAAAACTCTGAGTATAATTCAGTAAAAACTCCTTTTTTTCTATACTTCTTTTTTACTCCTGATAGCCAAATATGGATTGCATTATCATCAGGATTTTTATTATAGGCAAAAATATACCCTATTGGATCACCTTTCTTAAAAGCAGCTAAAATTAGACCGTCTTTCTCTAAATTATTTTTCCATTTTTCCACTTCATGATACTTGTCCTCTTCAGAGGAATATTCAGAAAATATAACTCTACTAAGCTCAATGATCGGTAAGATCTCTTTTTTTGTTATTTGTTTTATCACCATAAAAGTGTTTTTAATATCTGCTCTTAATAATTTTATACAACTCCTCTCCAGTTTTTTCTATAGGCTGATCATAATTATCTAGTTTTAAATCAATTTTATCATAGCACCCCTCCAGTGGCTCCTCGTGGATTCTATATTCTTTTACTTTGCCAGTATACTCAGGAGTTCTTCGTTTAATTCTTTCCAACCTCACATCAGCCGGTGCCCATAATGCTACAACTAAACTTTTGTGTTTCTCTAAAATGTTTCTTGGTTGAATGGAATCATTATTTAAAAGTATAGCATTATTACAGGAAAAAATGTTAACCCCATCTCGAACCCCATCTTCATAAAAGCCATAATATTCCTTGCGATCATCTTCCATAGACCTAACCCAGCTCATGAAAAAATCATTATTATTTTCTCTCTTTTTTCTAAATTTTTCTTTATCTAAGAAAGTATTTTCATTGGACTCATCATAATTCCTTTTCGGTCTGGTAATTACCCGGAGCGGAAAATTAAATAATTCATCATTTTGAGACTTCAAATACTCTATTGAAGAAGTTTTTCCGGCGCAAGATGGTCCTATGATGTAAATATTTAACATAATTGGGTCATAATTACTTAAGTTCAAACCACAAATCCTCTTTATTACCTCCTTGAGTATAGTCTACTAAGATTTCTTCACCTTTTTCAATAGACCTAAGAGACCGAAAAATAATCTGGCTATTTTCTAAATCTTTTTCATAGTCCGCATTCGGTTCAAAACTATGATTATACAGAGATCCATATCCTAAAGCTATAGCAGCCTTCTCTTCTTTCCAAGAAAAATAATAATTGTATAGTTCTGTTTCGTTTATAACTTCTCTATCTTTCTCACTCAACCTTATGACTGGACACACCTCTATTACTTCACCTTTGCGAAAGTCTTTTTTTGCAAATACTCCTCTACCTTTATTTTCAGTTTCTTGTATTTCTAAATTACTCATCGCCGACAAATTCAAACCTAGGCACAGCCTCTCCTTCCCACTCTACTTCAGCTAAAAATTCTTCTTTAGGCCGGACCCAAATTGCCTCGTCTCCAAACTCTTCTGAATCATAAAGTGCTTTATAGATCACCACTTCTTCCTCGGTAGGCTCATAATAACCTTCATATAATACTTCATAATAATTCCTTTTGTAATGCTTGTATTTTCCGAGTTTTATATTATTCATTTAAATTACTACTATTTATTAATCCGTATTGATTATATTTCCAGTTTAAGAATGGGATGCCCTTTTGAAGTTATTTTTAAAAACTACTCCTCTTTTTGTCCTAATAGATTTTCTGCCGACTCTCTTATTCTTTCTAGAATATTATCTTGTAGTTCTTCACGGCCTTTTAAATTTTCCTGCCCCACATTCAATATAATAAAGTACAAATTCATCGCCTCTAAATAGTCATCATCATCAAACCTCTCCGAAGCTTGCTCCAAAAGACCTGAAAGCCTTTTTTCATCTACCCCCTCTTTTTTGTCAATTTCTTTTTTAACCGTCGACAAAAGATCCAAAATAGACATATCATTTTCCTCCATTAATTCTTCTAACCTCTCCTCGAAAAGTGCTCTTTTTTTAAAATAATTATCAGGTTTCTCGTTCATAATTTAAAAAATTAATAATTAACAGAAGTCCTTTGGTTCACAACCTCTATCCATATTTTTCCGGGCTGCAGCTTTATCTGATCACCTTCCGAATTAAAAAACTTAGTCCGACTAGACCTAGAATCTTTTCTCCACTCACCTTCTACCTTGTGTCCCTTCATTAAGAACACGGCTTTTCCGGTTCCTGTAGTGCTCATATCCAGTCGTCCGACCTTATCAATCACCTCCGTGTCTACATGTTGAATTACTACTGTGTCCGCTGCAATAACATCTCCACTTTTATCCTTGTGCACTTTGCCGGACTGATAGCGCTTATATTTATCAGTAGAGCTATTGTACTTCCATTTTACCCCATATCCTGGAGAAGCAAACGTTATTCTTGAGTTTTTCTGACAATTATGATGCGTAGTAGAGCTACTATCAAAACAATCTTTGTGGAAACCAAACTGCCAGCTTTCATAGTCCCTGTTCTCATAAGAACTTGTATTATTTTTCATAGCCTCTTGCCATAAATCACTGGAAATATACACATTATGAGGTTGCTCTCTTTTATCGGAACGCCAAAAATACCAATTATTTGCAAACTGATCCAGATCATTGATATCCACATTTTCAATATAATCAAGTGCTGTAGGCGAACCTCCTACATGAGCATACAAAATATCTCCAAATTCTCTAATCCAGTCCACAAAGTAAGGACGAGCACTGCGAACTGGGCCTACCTTTTTCACCTCTTGGTTTTTAGTAAATATTGCTAAAAATCTACTAATATTACCCTCCACCGGTGCTTCATAAACCACTCTAGCTTCGGAGAGACCAGAAGCTGGCCGAGATTCTACATGATTTTCTATCATCACCCCCACTAACTTAGGGTTTTCCTCAAATCCTGTATCACCCAAACAAAGCCCATCTAAATTCCTTCTACTTTCACAGGATACCTTTTCAGTATCCTCTTTTTTGAGTAGTTTATCTTTTAATGATACGTTGGGATTATTATAAAAATTCCAAGCAAACCATCCTAATAAAACTAGAGCAGTCAAAGTAATTATAGCAGACAAGACATATAGATATTGCTCTTTTGACAAGCCTAAGATATTATCCTCAGAGCTGGACATAAGTTTTACTTAATTTAAAATTTCAATAACCAAAAAGCAGCTTCCTTCTATTGTAACAAAAAGAAAAAGCCCGCCGAAGTAAGCGGGCTTATTTTACTTATTTGCTTGTAAAATTTACTCAGGCTGTTCTTCTGGTTCGCCACCAGCTTCTTCATCCATCTCTTCTTCTGCCCCTTCTTCAAGCTCTTCACCTTCCAGCTCTTCTTCTTTTTCTCCTTCTACTTCTACATCTTCAATAGACATCTCTTCTTCCTCTTCTTCTTCAAACTCTTCTACGGTTACCTCAGAAGCCTTAGCTACCAGCAGATCATCATCATTTTGGATCTCAATATCTTCTGGAACATCAAGATCTCTAACAAAAATAGTATCGTCAATCTCTTCAAGTTGGGACAGATCTACTTCTATATGATCCACCAAAGCATCCGGTAAGCATTTTACTTTTATTTCTTCTAGCTCTTTCAACAGTACACCGCCATGAGCTTTTACAGCTGGCGCAGTTCCGACAAACTCTATAGGAATATTAGCCTCAAGTTCTTGTCCCATTGGAACCTGTTTGAAGTCTGCATGAATGACATTATTTTTCACAGGATCATACTGCATATCTTGGATAAGAACTTTTATAGACTCGTCCTCATCTTTAATATTTAAGTCAACCAGATTAGACACACCAGCTTGCTTAAAAAGGTTCCGAAAATCCATATTATCAACTGTTATGGAGGTGGATTCTATTTCCGGACCGTATACTACCGCAGGTATTTGCCCCTCTTCCCGTATTTTATCTGGGTTATTTTCTTCTCTTTTGTTAGCTGTAATTGAATATGACATAGAATGAAATTAAGTGTTAGCAGCTGAAATTATAGCTGTTTCGAATTTATTTTCTTCTTGAAGTGATAAGTGTAGATCCAAAATTTTATCGTGAGTGATCGGCTCAGTTGATATCTGCCTGCTTACATCTTCTGGCTCTAAATCAGTTAATATACCAAGTGAACTAGTACCAACCTCAGTCATAAGTACTACTGCAAGCACAGAACTTTTACACTCATGACAAGTAATATGAACGAGACTTGCATTATCTCTCTGTTGTAAGACCTGAACTCCATCCATATCAAACTGACACTCACACACTGGACACTCCTGTATAAAGCTTAGAGTGTCATCACTTGTTGTATTTTTGTTTTGTGATTCTATCATGGATGATATGTACGAAAAAACTATATCAAGTTTATAATGAAAAGTCAAGGTTTTTCACTCTGTTTTTTGTTCGAGTTTCGTATACCTAACCACACTTTCAGCAATACCAATCAAAAATAAATTAATCATCAGAGACGAGCCACCATAGCTTACAAAAGGTAAGGTTAATCCTACTATCGGAGCTAATCCTATAGCTGAACCGATATTTAAAAAGAACTGAATTAAGATATACGCCGCAATCCCAAATAAAACATAGGATCCAAACTCATCCTTACTCTTCACTGCCAGATTAATAAGCCTCCAAATTAAAACAAAAAAAGAAATAATAACTACCGACGACCCTACAAAACCAAGCTCTTCTGAGATTACTGAAAAAATAAAATCAGTGTGAGCCTCAGGTAGGAATTGCAACTGGCTCTGTGAACCAAAACCTAAACCACGCCCCAAAATACCACCTGATCCTACTGCTATGATGGACTGTCTTAAGTTATAAGCTGCACCTAAAGGTTCATGCTGAGGGTTTATAAAAGTTATAAATCTTTCCTTTTGATACCCCTTCAAAACAAAAAACCAACCAATGACCGCAACCACCACAAAGCCTGCAAACAACAAAAACAAATATTTCTTCTTTACCCCCGTAAATAAAATATAGCTAACCCAAATCCCACCTAAAACTAAGGAAGAACCTAAATCGGGCTGTAATAAGACCAAACCAATTATCAAAAAAGTCAGAAACATGCTCGAAATGAAAAATTTCAACTCATAAAATCTTCTACCTATATTATTTACGAGCAAACTGAGTATCAATATTAATGCTATTTTAGCCAGCTCCACCGGCTGAAAAGACACACCAGCAAATCTGTACCAACCTGTAGTACCACTAATTTTTACCCCAAAAAACAAAACACCCAATAAAAGTAGTAAAGTACAAAAATAAAAAAGGCGTGTATATTTCTTATAAACAGAAATATGCAAGTTAGCAGATACAACCAACCCGAACAACCCTATCATAAGCGCAGCTATCTGAGTGGTTAAAAAATTAAAACCTTCTCCTTGAGCAAGATCAACACTATAAATAGCAGATAAACTTATTGCAACTAAAAAAAACACTGAGACCAGCAAGGTCCAATCATAACTTTGTAAATAGAACCTAATCTTTTCCCACATATAATTTTATTATCCCAACTCTACTACAAAATTAAGAAGGAGGTGCCATGTATGAATCCTGAGAGAAGAAGTTTATTTTTGGATGAAGTTTCACTCTTGTTATATTGATATTTTTCAAAAAAGTCAAGCTTACATCACGTTTTTGTCCAGTAATAAACTTTTCGATATTTATATCCCGCACCGCAACCAAAGAATTACCATTATAAAGTTCTACTAAAAATCTACCATCCCAGTAACTGTAGGCGGTCTCATTTTCAACAGTAAAGCTAAGATTCGCAGGAGCTTCATCGCTAGATCCGGTAAAATTAAAATTCTGAATCGAAAACTGAGATCGTGCCTTTATATAATTTTCAACATAACGAATTTCGTGAGGGTCTATCTTCTTCCATTTCATATCATCTAACACAAACTCTGCACCTTGAGTAATATTACTATTATCAACCCCAAATATAGCTCTACTACTTCTTTGTCTAGGTAAAACTGTTACTGTTTTACTCTCTGTTCTGCCACCAGGAAAATTAAAATGAAATGTAACTTCACCCAACCACCTCAGATTAACATTCCTAAGCTCTGCAACTACATTATATTTACCACTAGGAGTATCTAAAATACTTATATTATCAACTTCTATGGGTTTAGCTTTATATAAAGGTTGTATGTTTCGGTAGTTCTGAAACTGACGCACTTCATTAGCGGCGATCTTCTTATCAGCCCAATAACCAGAAGCATAATAATAGCTCCAATACACCAAGCTACCGCCTAAAGTAACCAAGCAAAATAAAAATAAAAAAACAACAACACCTTTGCGAATCTGCATCTTATGCTTTAGGTACCATTTTCCCCACTTTAATTCTCTGGTGGATATTTCTTCATTACCCGTGTCATACCGGGAAACATCGTCAGAATTATTGTTGCCTCCAAAGAAGTTCATAAAAATTTATTATCTTATAGTTAGTATACAAAATATAAATATTTGAGTAAATTTTCTGATGTTTTTTAGCTTTAAACTGTTGAAAATTTATGCATTCAGAGAGTGCAGAACACCTTCCGAGCCGAAGCCTTCAGCTTGTCTGATTAGCGAGGTTCGGAAGGTGTTCGAACTCGAGCTTTAAAAAGGTACTTCAACGGCTTCAGTTTAAAACTTGCTGTTCACTCTCAAAATTGATATGATGTGACTACTTAAAAGTTAATCAAAAATAAAACTATGTCAGATCAAACCCCAGAAGAGATTGATTATGAAGCAGACCAAATAAGTGTACTAGAAGGATTAAAAGCAGTAAGAAAAAGACCGGGAATGTATATCGGCTCAACTGGAGAAAAAGGGCTGCACCACATGATCTGGGAGGTAGCAGACAATGCGATTGATGAAGCTATGGCCGGATATTGTGATGAATTAACCATTGAACTACTAGAAGATCGCTGGGTTCGAGTAAAGGATAATGGCAGAGGTATTCCGGTGGAAGAGCACGATAAAGAAGATATGAGTGCTATGGAAGTGGTTATGACCACATTGCACGCAGGCGGAAAATTTGATGAAGGCGGCTATCAAGTTTCAGGAGGCCTACACGGCGTCGGAGTATCGGTAGTAAATGCATTATCTGAAGAAGCAAGAGCAATCTCATTCCGAGATGGACACAAATGGGTCCAAGAATACGAACAAGGAGAAAGACAAACAGATGTAGAGAAAAAAGAAAAAACAGACAGAACAGGTACTATAGTGGAGTTCCGTCCAGATCCAGAGATATTTGATACACTTGATTTCAAATGGGATACGATTCTAAGTCACTTACGACGTCAAGCTTACTTAACTAGAGGCATTCATATAAAAATAAACGATAAGAGGTCAGAAGAAGAAAAAGAACAAGATGAAACTATCGAACATAAGTTTGATGAAAATAAATACCAATTCTATTTCGAAGGCGGCATTAAAAGCTACATCAAGCACATAAATAAGAACCGAGAAGCAAAACACGACAATATATTTTATATGAACGAAGAAGTAGATGACATCGCTATCGAAGTAGCATTTCAATATACTGATGACAGCACTGAATCTCAGCACCCTTTTGCAAATAACATTTCTACAGAAGATGGAGGCACCCATGTATCAGGATTTAGAAGAGCTCTTACTAGAACCATAAATAAATATGCTCGTAAAAAAGACGTGCTTGATGAAGGAGATGACAACTTCAAAGGACAAGATGTAAGAGAAGGACTGACCTCTATAATTTCAGTAAAAATACCAGAGCCGCAATTTGAGGGGCAAACCAAAGCCAAGCTGGGAAACCCGGAAGTTAGGAGCGCAGTTGAAAAATCATTTGCGAAAGAGTTGATGATTTATCTAGAAGAAAACCCTAAAGATGCTGAAGCTATTATGGAAAATAGCCTGCTAGCAGCCAAGGCTAGGAAAGCCGCCAAAACTGCAAGAGAGTCTGTACTTAGAAAAAGTGCGCTCAGCGATAATATGACCTTACCCGGAAAGTTGGCTGACTGCTCTACCAGAAAAGCTGAAGACTCAGAACTATTCATCGTGGAGGGTGATTCAGCTGGCGGCTCAGCAAAGCAAGGCAGAGATCGTGAGACTCAAGCAATTTTACCACTTAGAGGAAAAGTATTGAATGCGGAAAGAGCTAGAATAGACAAAATTGTATCAAACAAAGAACTCAAGTCTCTAATAATCGCCTTAGGTACAAATATCGGAGAAGAGTTTGATATCGAAGATCTGAGATACGATAAAATAGTGATACTAACTGATGCTGATGTAGACGGAGCTCACATTAGAACCTTACTGCTCACCTTTTTCTTCCGCTATTGCCCAGAAGTCATTGAAGAAGATCATCTTTATATCGGGAGACCACCACTATATAGCGTGAAAAAGGGCAGCAAAAAAATATGGCTCTATTCAGATGAAGAATTAGAAGAATATAAACAAAAACAGGGTCTAGAAGATGATGAAGGAGAAGGTCTTACAGAAAAAGCCAAAAAGAAACTGAATGTCCAAAGATACAAGGGTCTAGGTGAAATGAATCCAGAAGAACTATGGGAAACTACTATGGACCCGGAAAACAGAATACTAAAGAAGGTTGCTGTAGAAGATGCAGAAGAAGCTAGCGAGGTATTTGATGTCCTTATGGGTAAAGATGTCGGACCTAGAAAGAAGTTCATCCTGGACAATGCTACTGAAGTTAAAAACTTGGATGTATAAATAAAAAACCCTGAGCCGGAAACCCAGCTCAGGGAAATGTCCCTCCTACACTCAATTTAGTTCCATGGCAGAAAAGTCCACCATTCTATCAGATCTTGTCCGAAGTCGGACTAGGGAAAATGAACAAGGCAAAGAATAGGAATAGTAGAAAAGTCCACCATGGTGGTCCGTACCCTGCTTCTATCAATACCTCTCTATTGTGCTTATGTTTTTTTACGTAAGTAAGAGGTATTCCCTGTCCCTCAGAGTAGCGATACTTTACGTAATCTAAATAATTACCGGACATTCCGTGTTCGATCCATGCTTCCATAGTCGGTCTAGCTCCGGCGGGCAGGAAATGCGCTGCTGCAAAATAGCCGGTAAAGCTAGCCCAGTTCTCATCCAGGTTCTCAGACAAAATCTTTTCTTCTTTTTCACTGAGACCTTGAACCAACTTGGCAACATTGTGAAGGACAAACAGATAAGCAGCTCGAGCGTGATCATTACCACGCAGCTCAGAGACACTGCCCGGAATTTTTGGTCGAACTGCATGGTTTGCTCTTGAAGCTCCTCGCACGATGCCTTGGGCATCATGGAGAGCGTACTCAGTAAATTGATAAGGTCCAAATGAAGTCTTGGAGTCGTAAATAGCGGGCATTCTTCTTAGATACTCCAATCCACCATTTTTTAAGATCCAATCGAAAACATGCATATTAAATTTCCAGTCTTTACCAGACTCTGGAGCTTCAGGAAGAAGCTCGGTCATGGAATAGGCCACCATGTCAACCCCATGCACATTCTCCCCGATTTTCATAACCAGCCTTTTTTCACTCGGATTCAAACTGTATTCACTGGCAAGCTTTTCCCAATTCACAGCGGTTTCATCCACAACATCATCGACTAGTTCTATGTAACCGCCAATTGAGGTAGTTTGAACAAACCATTGTTGGCGGTACTCTCTTACCAGTTTCTTACCGGTCTTTTCGGCCACCGGATTTCCTTTCTTTTTGTTCCACATATCCTGTAGTCGGTCAGCAAAATTCACCTCTACTTTTTCTATACAAGTACCATTAAAACCAACCCAGTCAGCATACAACCCATAAAGATCTTCACCATCAAGGACCCCACAAGAGACCTCAGCAACCTCATTGTGGTCACTGAGGGGGGTGAAATCCCAGTAGTAACTGATATACAAACCAAACGAAACCAAAACAATGAAAAAAGCAAAAACGGCAGCAGTCACCTGTTTCCTGCTCAGGTCAAACATGAAGCCTCCTCGTTGAGAGAGTTTGTGAAAGGACGAGCGAGAAAGTCATCTCACGATGACACTTAACTCTATCAAAATAATTACATTTTGTCAAAAGTTAGTCAAAAAATATAACTACACTCTTATATGTAAGCCCCCTAAAACAAACCTAACTAAGTAATAAAGGTGATGCATTGTATTTAGGGCGTGTTTTTGCTTATAATTATAATATGTCCAAAAAACAAAAAGTTTTTCACAAAATTGATTGGTTACTAATTCCTATTGCTGTATTTTTATTGCTTTCAGCACTAGCAACCCCTTCCTCAGTAAAATCAAGAGATGTGTTTTTGAAAATTAATGATCAAGCAGCTGAAACAAGTGAAGTTAAAGTAAAGCTACAACTACAAGGTCCAGAAGATGTAGATGAGATGAGAATCGCTAAAAATGACGAAAATCTAGAAAAACAGAAATGGATTGAATATGAAGAAGAAAAAGATTTTTGGCTGAAAGACGATTATGGAGAACAAGAAGTTAGGGTCCAGTTTAAACAAGAGGATGGTGATATTAGCCGAGTATATAGTGATTCTATTTTATATAAACCCAGAGGAAAGCCACAAATAAAATTGGATGATGGTGCAAAATACACCTCAGATAGAGAAGTAGAAATTGAGTTAATACCACCAAATGATGCTGTTCAAATGAGAATTGCAAATGGCAACAGTACTATAGATTCAGAATGGAGAAATCTAGAAAGAGAATTTTTCTGGGAACTGGAAGATGAGTTCGGCACCCAAAAAGTTTCTGTTCAATTTAAGGAAGAAGACGGTGGTGTGTCCTCCTTGTTCCACGATGAAATTTACTATAGAAAAAAACCAAGTTTTAAAATTAATCAAGGGGCAAATTCCACAGAGAGCAGGCTAGTTACACTGAATATAACTTTACCCAAAGGTTATAACTATTACCAAGTTAGTAATAACAGAAACTTCTCCACTTCCAGAAAAATTAAAAATAAGAAGAAAATAAAATGGGTTTTATCTACAGAAGGGTTTTACAGCAGCGTTTTTGTAAAATTTACAGATAAAGACCTAACTGACACTAAGATAGTAGAGCAAACTATAGATCTCAATGCTCCTTACGACATGCCTTCTGGTTCTGTTGTAACAAATCAAAATTACGGCTGGCAACCATATTACCTTGGTTTTGACCGCAAGCTTCATCCATTCCCCTCTACAGCAGTCTTTCACTCTTGGTACGAAGACTTCTCAAAAGTTAAGACTGTCAAAAAAGGTAAGTTGTCAAAATTCCCCATAGGCAGAAAGGTTTGTATGAAAGCAGGTACATGGTTAGTTAAAATGGAGTCTCCAAAAATTTACATGCCACAATATGGCTGTAAATTAAGACCTATCCGATCTAAAGTAGAAGCTAATTTAGCCTACGGTAAAAACTGGAATAAAAGAATAGTGAAACTAGATAGTGAAAACCTAAACACCACTCCATATTTCAAATCTAATTTTTCTGCTGCAAAACCAGCTAAGGGTAAGTATGATAAGGATCAAGATGGAGTCATAGCCTCTAGAGAATTAAATTACTCTACCTCTGACCAAAAAGTAGACTCCGATAATGATGGGCTTACAGATTTTGAAGAGATATACATATTTAACACTTCCCCAACCAAAGCAGATAGCAACAATAATGGCATTTCTGACAGCGGAGATATATTGGCAAAAAACAGCCCTATATTTACAAACCAGAAACTAAAGTTGGACAACAATTATTTCTTACCCCCTACAGGGTTAATTCAACAACAAGGATTTTTCTATAGAAGCTTCGGAGAAACTGCATCAGTAGACAACAAACAAATCAAAGAAAATAGCCTCAATAGAAATTTTGCTATCCAACCCCAAATCTCTACCCCACTAAAGATAAATGGAAAGTTGGAACAAGATCCATACATTTCTTATCCGACTATTTATGGAGATGGGCAGCTCACTTTTTACTAAAAAATGTTGCTCTCTTGACAAAAACACTAAATTAATCTATAATTTTACTGCTACGGATGCGCCGTAGGAATTTTTTAAATATAATGACTATAATATCACTCCAGTGGAAAAAATCTCTGAGTTGCTACAATCTCTAAAAGAATATTTGATTGGAGCTTATAGAGAACTACAAAAAGTAGTTTGGCCTACAAAAGAAGAAACATTCAGATATTCAGTAGCTGTAATAACTATCAGCGCTTTTATTGCAATTTTTTTCGGGATAGTAGACTACATATTTAAACTAATACTTCAAGTTCTTATATAAATAAAAACATATGGCTAAACAAAACTTAGACCAAGGCCGTAGATGGTATGTATTACACACCTACAGCGGCTATGAAGACAAAGTAAAAAGAAACCTAGAAAGAAGAATAGAAACTTTTGATATGGAAGATAAGGTATTTAATGTAATGGTGCCCAAAGAAAATAAGATTAAAATTGACCAAGGAGAAAGAGAGCAAGTGGAGGAAAAAATATTTCCAGGTTATGTATTAGTTGAAATGATAGTAACCGATGACTCATGGTATGTAGTTAGAAATACACCTAATGTGACAGGTTTTGTAGGTTCCGGAACAACTCCTACTCCAATCGATGAGACCGAGATGCAAGAACTGCAAGAACGAGTAGGAATAGAAGAACCGGAACACGATATAGACATAGAAGAAGGACAGCCTGTCGAAATTACTGATGGACCATTTAAAGACTTTGAGGGGAAAGTTAGTGAAGTAGACGAAGAAAGGGGTAAGGTTAAAGTGTTGGTAAATATGTTCGACAGAGAAACACCGGTCGAGCTGGATGTACTACAAGTAGAAGAAATATAACTTATCTAAAATTACTTAATAATCATTCAAAATGGCTAAAGAAGTAGAAGACGAAATAAAAATGCAAATAAAAGGAGGGCAAGCGAATCCCGGTCCTCCCATTGGTCCTGCGTTAGGTCAGCACGGATTGGATATCCAGGAATTCTGTGATAGATTCAATGACAAGACCTCTGACCGACAAGGAGAGTTAGTGCCAGTTATCATTACCGTGTATGCTGACCGCAGTTTTGAGATAGAAACTAAAGAGCCGCCTGCAAGTGCTCTAATAAAACAAAAAGCAGGCATAGATACTGCAGCTCACAACCCACTTACTGAGACAGTAGCTGAGCTTTCTGACCAAGATTTGGAAGAAATTGCAGAAAAAAAGATGCCGGACCTAAATGCGTATGATATAGAAGCAGCAAAGAAAATTATAGCCGGAACCGCTAAGCAGATGGGTATAAAAACCCCTTACTCCGAATAAAAATTAACAGTATGTTGAAATTTAAGCCCGCCGATAAGGCGGGTGTTTGTATTTAATTATGACTCAACTATGAAAAAATACAACAGTACCTTTTACATGTCTCTTGCTCCCAAAACGAAAAATTTTCTGAAAGAAAAACTACCCCAAGAATGTGAAGCCACAATTCACCTAGATCCTCTAAACGAAGAAAACCTAAAAAATGAGACCGAGATTTTAGGAATATTCACTGACTCAGAAGTAAATGAGCAAATTTTCTCTAAATTACCCGACTTAAAATTAATCACAACTCTTGCGACTGGTTATGATAATGTAGATTTAGAGCAAGCTAAGAAAAGGGGTATTCCCGTTTGTAATGTGCCTGAGTACGGAAATGACACAGTTTCAGAATACACAATAGGGCTAATGATATCTCTAATGAGAAAAATACCAAAAGCTAAAGAAAGTGTTGATAAAGGTAATTATTCCTATCGAGGACTCAGAGGAATAGAGCTTCACAACAAAACCGTAGGTGTAATCGGCACCGGCAAAATAGGTGAAAAAATCATTGAAAAATTATCTAATTTTGGGGTAAAATTTCTAGGTTTCGACCCATACCAGAAAGATTATTTATCAGATAAATTTGATTTTGAATACTGTGAAAAAAAGAAATTATTGAAAAATTCTGATATAATTACATTGCATTGTCCTCTACTCGAAGAAACCAAATATACCATAGACAAAGAAGAGTTTGACTTAATGAAAGATTCAGCATATCTAGTAAATACAGCTAGAGGCGCATTAATCAGGTCCAAAGCTCTACTACAAGCTTTACAAGATAACAAAATTGCCGGGGTTGCACTAGATGTAATAGAAGAAGAAAATATACTTTCACACCCCAAAGAGCTATACCAAGAAAACTTCAACTCAGAAGAGATAGAGTCTACACTTTACAGCGAGTTAATAATAGACCACCCTAAAAGCATAGTTACACCACATATTGCCTTCAACTCAAAAGAGGCAGTAAAAAGAATAATTTCCACTACCGCAGAAAACATAGATAAATTCTTACAAGGTGAAACACAAAACAACGTCTTACAATAAATATATCATCTTAACAGGTCTGATTTTCTTGCCACTGCTATTTTTGGGTTGCTTGCATCAAAAAGAAACGAAAAAGACAACTAAAACAAAGAAAAAACAAAAAAAGAAAACAGTTATAAAAAAACAGCCAAAAGAAAAAGGCATGACACTGCAGGATATGATATCTCAGTGTTTACGGAAAGGCTATCATGTAACCAGTAGATACGACCCTAATCAAAATAAAACCTTTCGTTATTGTCAATTCAAAGACGGTACGGAATGTAGATTAAAGCAATTTGCTACAGGTAGCTGTGGACCAAAAACAGGAGCTAAAAAAATTATAGAAAACAAAACAAAATCCCCAAGAGATAAAAAATGCAAACAATACGAGCCAGTATGCGGCACAGATGGAAAAACATACGCTAATCGCTGCCTATTAGAGAAGATGAAAGTCAACTTTAAACACGAAGGTCCATGCAAAAAAGAAGAAACTCAAAAAACAGTACAAAAAGATCAAATAGAATTTATAAACCCTAAAGAAAACTCAAATCAGCTGGATCAGAAAAACAACAAAAAAGAAACTAAAGAAATAGCAAAAAAAGAAGCAATAAAAGTCCCAAAATGGGTAAATATGATAGTCTCACTTACAAAAAACTCTAAACCTACTCAACCTTCTACAAAAATCAAGAGATGTAATTTTAACTCAAAAATTAACTACCTCCATACCAACAACACAAATAACCTGGTCAGTACTCTTTACTCAGAAGAAGGAGAGGTGATATGCCACCCGAGCAGAGATTTCTCTAACTCTTGTCCAAACTACCTTAACAACAAGAAGAATAAATGCACAACGATATGGGAAGATAAAAGATAAACCTACAGTTGACAGTTTAAGCTAATTTTTATATAAATATAGTGGTTAATTTATGTGGGACCGAGAGGGTTTGACCACGTAATAATAAATATTATGTCTAATCAAGACTCTTCATATTCACGCAACTTGGAGGAAACGAAAGAAGAAATAGGAAATGAGGCTAAAAGCATAGAAGAAGCTGTACAAGCTCTACAAGAAGCCAGTACTGCTAATTTTGACGAATCTGTAGAGCTGCACATCAGGCTGGATATAGACCCAAAAAAGGGCGACCAGCAAGTAAGATCCAGTATGGTGCTACCAAATGGAACTGGACAAGACAAGACGGTTGCTGCTTTCGTCAGTGCAGACTATGAAGACGAAGCAAAAGAAGCTGGAGCCGATAAAATTATGGGAGAACACGAGATAGAACAGATTCGCTCCTCTAAAAAAATAGACTTCGATGTAGCTGTCGCTACTCCTGATATGATGAATGAAGTGGCTAAAGCAGGTCCAGTATTAGGACCAAGAGGCTTGATGCCAAGCCCAAAAACAGGTACAGTTTCTGAAAATATAGGTGAAGTAATTGAAGAGCTAAAATCCGGAAAGATAGAATTTAGAAACGATGATACAGGTAATATCCATCAAGTAGTAGGCAAAGTAAGCTTTAAAACAGGAGAAATTTCTGAAAATATAGAAGAATTTATCGAACATCTAAAAAGATCTAGACCTGATGGTGTAAAGGGCGAGTTTATAGATTCTGTCTATCTTACTACAACTATGGGACCGAGTGTAGAGCTTGATGTGGATGTGCATTCTTTTTAAACTTTTTAAAATCGATAAACTAACCGGGGTCTATCCCCGGTTTCTTTATTTTAATATTTCATAACTACCCACTATCGCAGCAGTTTCTGTTCTCATATTCAAGTCGCCTAATTTTGCTATTTTAAAATCTTTTTCTCGAGCTGTGCTTACTTCAGACTCAGTCCACCCCCCTTCCGGACCTACAAATACAGATGCTGAAGATAACTCTTGCTTATAAAAGTTAGTTTTTTGGCCCGAATGATCAAATAATACTTTAGTATCAATATTTTGAGCCATATTCAAAGCTTCTTGAAAATCTATCTTTTTTTCTAATTGCGGCAACTTTCCTCTATTTGACAACTCAGCCGCTTCTCTTATCTTCTTTTTAAGTCTACCTGTCTTAAGTCCTGTTTTTACAGTTCGCTCAGAAATTATAGGTACTATTTTGTTAACCCCTACCTCAGTCGCCTTTTCTACTACTAGATCATAATTTCTATTTTTTAAAATAGAACAATAAAGAGTTACTTGAGTCTTAGGCTCCCTATCATTTTTGTATTTATCCAAAATTTCTACTACAATTTCTTCTTTATTTATTTCTCTTATCAACCCTTCGGCTTCCTCATTTTCTCCATCGCAAAGAATGATCTTATCCCCTGAACTCATTCTAAGAACATTATTAATTTGATGAACTAGGCGCCTATCATCAATCAGTAGTGAACCACCAGAAAAATCAAAGTTTTTTCTTATAAATCTATGTTTAGCCATTAGGTATTATTATTTTTGGTGAAAGTTGTAAAATGATGGTATAATATTTCTAACTTAAGTTAAACACTGAAATTTAAATATTTTGCTGACACCTTTCGAATTTAAAAATCATGAGTAAAAAAAATAAAATATCTTTCGGTAAAGTACAATCGATCTTCTTCTTTAGTTTGATCGGCATCCTTAGCATTGCAATGATTTACCTTGTCTTTCCTTTTCTTTATCCTATTTTTTGGGCTGCAATTATAGCAATACTATTCTATCCTGTCTACTCCTGGCTTGAAGATTATATCAAGTCTGAAATTTTATCCTCTTTACTAACAATTTTACTGATTATTGCTTCAGTCTTTATTCCTTTAGTATTAATAGCAATACTGATTCTTAACCAATCAATAGAGCTATACTCGACTATAGTCAGTGGAAACTACATAGAAGAACTCACAAAACTTGTTGAATTAGTAAAAGATACACCTCTTGAGCCATATATTACAGAAGCGCAGAAAAATCTAGTGGAAAGTGCAACCAATATAGCTAGAACCGCAACCTTGACCCTATTTGAAAGTGCCAGGCAAATAACTAGCACCTCAATCCGTTTTGTAGCACAGTTTTTGATTATGTTGTACACTTTATTCTATTTCTTGAAGGATGGCCCAAAAATACTTGGAAGATTAATGTATCTGTCACCTCTGGGAGATAAATATGAAAAGAAATTATTTGAAGAATTTACCTCTACTGCCAATGCCACTCTGAAAAGCACTTTAATAATAGGGAGCATCCAAGGTGCTATCGGAGGTGTTTTGTTTTGGTGGGTGGGTATAAAAGGATACCTCATCTGGACCTTGGTTATGATTCTATTAACTGCCATACCTACAGTAGGAGCCAGCCTAGTTATATTCATAGCTGCACTGATCTTATTGGCTATGGGAGATATTACAAATGGAGTTATTTTACTGGTAGGTACAGGAATAAATAGCACAATTGATAACTTGCTGCGACCAGAGCTGGTAGGAAAAGATATTCAGATGCACCCACTATTAGTGCTATTTACTACTCTAGGAGGCATTCTACTTTTCGGTGTCTCCGGCTTCATTATTGGTCCAATTATAGCTTCTCTATTTAGGGCAGTGATCGCTATCTACAGTTACTACTACGAAACAGAGTTAAAACATAATTAATCATAAAAAAACAAATAAGGAGGTGAACAAGAAGAAAATATTTGCATTTCTCATTTTATTTGCTTTGCCTTTATTGGCAAGTGCTTTTTATTTTCCTGTATCTAGTAAAAATAACAATGTTTTAATCACAGAAATAGCTGCTTTTGAAGACAGAGGCTGTGAGTGGGTGGAGATTTACAACCGAGGTGATAAAAAAATCAATATTGGTGAATGGAGATTCTGGGAAGACAAAACCAACCACACCATAGATACAGACGACTCTCATACTACTTCTACTATAATTCAACCAAATGAATATGCATTAATAGCTGACGATCCAAATAAAATTCTTGCCCCTACTAGCACCCAAGAATGCAAAGATACATATCAAATATCAACAACAACTCCGGTGTTAGATTCTACTTTTTCTTTGAATCAAACGGACGGCGAAGAAATTGCCTTCAAGAAAAGTAGCAGCTTTTTAGATACGGTAGAAAAATTCAAATATCCCGGGACGGATAGACACGTCTCACTAGAGCGCATCTCAATCAAGAAATTAAACTACACTAAAGACAATTGGAAGTTTCTAATCTCGACCTCCACTCCTACCAGCACCCCAGGAAAAGAAAATTACCACTGTCAAGGTAGCTGCAAAGCAAGTTCCATGCAAAAGTTCAACCCTAAAATGAAAATAGTAAACAGCTCATCTATAGCCAAAGGGGTTGAATTTTTATCCTCTGTTAGCTCCTCAAAGGCGAGTGAGTTTGAATGGGCTTTTACAAGTGACGACGAAATACAAAAGAAAGGCTCAAGCACAACCTACGCTTTTTCCGAACCCGGCAAATATTCTATCAACCTACTAGGGTATAATACAGAAGGTGCCGTATCCACCATAAAAGATGAAATAAAAATAACAAGAAAGCCTGAAGCGAAATTAGACGCACCAACAAGCTCAAAAGTAAACACTGATATCACATTTAGTGCAGCAAGCAGTAGCCACCCCTCCGAGGTTCCGATTAAAAAATATCTTTGGAGGTTTGGAGAAGAAAGCATAATCGACACTAATAAACCCACCACAACCTATCATTATAACTCAACAGGAAGTTACAAAATTTCACTAAAAATAAAAGACAAAAACAGAGGGGTCGACTCAACTTCAACTACTATTGATATCCTGCCAAATGAGAATACAAAATCTGCTAGTTCAAACACAACAAGTAATAATAATATTACAAATTCCAGTAGTTTTAACATAGAGATCTTGGCAAGCTCAACAGCTTTCACAAATGAAAAAACAAAATTTAATAGTAAAGTAACTACGAATACGAATATCACATACTCATGGTCAGTCACTCCACAAAAAAATATAAATCAACCGAATAAAAATAGTAGCTCTGCCACTTATGCCTTTCCCAGCTCTACTACATATACAGTCAAACTAAAAGGTACAGCTAATAATACTTCCTCTACTGCAAGCCATAAAATAGATGTACAAGAACAAAAAAGCCAAAATATCAGAACTTCATCTGATAAAATAAAAATAAATGAGATAATGCCAGATCCTGACTCTGGTTCTGAGTGGATTGAACTATATAACCCAGAAAACTCAAAAATTAACCTATCAGACTGGAGTCTATTTGATAACGTAGGCAAAATCACTACTCTAGATACAAATATCTCTGCAGCAGGCTTTTATACTTACACTTTGAATGATGCAAAATTAAATAATTCTGGAGATAAAGTGCTCTTGAAAAACAAAAACAACAAGATTATCGACCAAATTAGCTACGGGAATAACAACGTACCCAAAACCGAGACAGGTAACTCCATTGCAAGGAACCAAGGCGGGCAAGACTCCAACAATCACCAAAATGACTTCTCTGAGACAACTAAACCAACCAAAAACAAAGGTAATGAAATATCAAAACCGCAAAATCAAACGCAAGAAAACTCTAATACAAGTGAAAACGAATCATCAAATACTAGCAATGAAGTAGATGAGAACGAAGAAAATGATTCTAATGAGTCCAATCAGAACCAGCCAAACCAAGAAGGAGATTCATCCCAAAATTCTATAGCTAAAACCTTCAATAAATCTGACCTGCTAATTAATGAAATTTTGCCCGACCCCAAAAACAGAAATGAGTTTATAGAAATATACAACAATACAAAAAAGAAAATTAGCTTAACAGGATGGAAAATAGAAGACGGCAGTAGTAATCAAATAGATTTAGAAGGGAATATAAAAGCCTCAAAATTACATCTATCAGAAGAAGAATCTAGCTATATAAATAATGGAGGTGATTTAATTAAGCTAGTCTCACCAAAAGATAAAAATATCGATAAGATAATTTTTGGTGAATGGAAAACCGACGAAAAAAATATTGCTCCTGCACCTAAAACGGGTAAAAGCTTAGCAAGAGTTAATCATAAAGATTCGGATAATTATAAACAAGATTTTGCTATACAAACCTCCACTCCGGGGAAAAAGAACTTAAATATTAAAATAAACAAAAAGAATAAAAAACCAAATAAACAAAAAACTGAACCAATCTCAATCAACGGACCAAAAAAAGTGCCGACTGATAAAACAGTGAAATTTACTGCCAGTCTATCGGATAAATTCAAAGTAAGCAATTTAATTTGGCAGGTAAACATGGATAAAGTAGCACAGAGTACTAAATCTATAAGCCAAAGTTTTTCTGAGCCCGGTATTTACACTCTAATTGCAAGAATAATAAAAAACAACAAAGAAAAAGCTAATGCTGCTACCCAAATCCGAGTAAAAAAGAATATTGACTTAAAACAAGATCAAAAAAATCAAATTAGCAGCCAAGAAAATAAAAAACAAAACGGTAACCCAAACAAGAAAAGCATCTCAAATAATAAAAATAACTCAAATAAAACAAGGGTTGGGGGTTATATACCAACCTCCAAACAAACCAAAATACAGATAAACGAAATACTACCAAACCCTAAAGGAGAAGACACAAAAGAATTCATAGAATTATACAACCCCACAACAAAGCCCATATCTTTACAGGGAATAAAATTAGACGACGCTCCTGGAGGTTCAGACCCATACCATATATCTACCACTACTGCTATAAAACCAAAAAGTTATGCGGTTTTCCCTAAAAAGAAGACCTGTATAGCTCTTAATAACTCAAGTGATGCAGTAAGACTACTAAACTCGTCCGGAAAAGTAATTTCTAAAATAGGATACCAGAACGCTGCTGAAGCTGAAAGCTTTGATGGAAAAACCTGGAGCAAAATACAAACTCCCGGTTTTAAAAATAAAATAATTGCAAATAAATCTAGTAAAAGAAGCACAGAGCAAACTTCGGGCAAAACTGGCTACAGAAAAGTAGCTCTAAAAAATATCAGAAACCTCAAAGAAGGAGACAAGGTGATAACAAGAGGTGTAGTAATCTCTAAACCGCAAGCTTTAGGTCCTAGGATATTTTATATTCAAGGATCACCCGGATTACAGGTGTACAATCATGATAAAAATTTTCCTAATCTTAAACGAGGTGATAAAGTTGAAGTTAGAGGTGAGCTTTCTAAAGCTTACGGAAAGTGGAGACTGATAACTGAAAATAAGTACTCAATACGAACTGTAGGTCATACCGGAGTTCCTTCGCCGAAAGTGGTTCAAGCAAAAAATCTAAACAACAAAGACCCTTCTCAGCTCATACAATTACAAGGCGAAGTTGCTAAAATAGAAGACGATAACTTCCTCCTCTATAGCGGAAAAGGTGAAGCTAGAGTTCAAATTGAACAAGAGACAGGTATCGATATAGACAAATACAAGAAAAGGGATCTAGTTAAAGTAACTGGAATCCTATCAAAAGAAGACGGAAAAGCTATAATCATGCCCAGAGATCAAAAAGATATAGAAAAAACAGGCCGAGCTGAAAAACCAAAAAAGAAGAGTAAGAGTGAAGCTCAAATAAATAAACGAGAAAGTCAGATTGAGAAATATTTAATAGCAGCTGCAGGAGCCATCATTGTTATTCTCACAACTCTACTTTTGAAAGAAAAAAATAAGAATTAAGTTTCTTTTTTGATATAATATCATCGTTATGTTTAATGACTTATTTCTACAAATCAGTATTCTACTTGGTCTGACTGTATCAGTTGCTTTTGTAACTAGGTTACTGCGGCAACCTCTGATGGTAGCATATATACTGGCAGGAATAGTTGCCGGTCCATTCATGCTGAATTTATTACCAGGCAATACTCATTTGTTTGAGGTTCTAGCAGATTTTGGGGTTGTTCTACTGTTATTTGTAGTAGGGATGAGTCTGAATTTTCAGCATATAAAAAGAATCGGGAAGGTTGCTACAATAGTAGGTTTAGTTCAGATTTTAGGCACAAGTGCATTAGGTTTTGGTATTCTTGTATACCTGGGGTTTAGTGCGTACTCAGCACTATTTTTGGCAGTAGCAGCTAGTATCTCAAGTACTATTATAGTGGTAAAACTGCTTTCAGATAAACAAGACCTCGAAGCAGTTTACGGCAGATATACATTAGGTTTAATGATTGTACAAGACATATTTGTGGTATTGATAATGATATTACTTAGCTCATTAAGGACCCAAGGCAGCCTAAAAACCGACTTAAGCTTGCTAGTTCTAAAGATATTATCATTAGGTGCTTTTACATATATAACAGCGAAATATATAGTTCCATATCTTTTAAAAGAAGTTGCAGAGTCAACGGAGTTTCTCTTTATTTTTACTATAGCATGGTGTTTTGGTATCGCAAGTTTATTACACTGGCTAGGGTTCTCTATAGAGATAGGTGGTTTGATAGCAGGTTTAGCATTGGGTTCTTCACCCTACCAAAAAGAGATCTCTAGCCGTATAAAACCCTTACGCGACTTTTTCATTATCATATTCTTTATAATCTTAGGTAGTGAACTGACTCTAACTAATATAGAGGAAGTAATAATTCCTGGAATAGCTATCTCAATTTTAGTCTTAGTAATTAAGCCGTTCATTATTTACCATACCTATAGACTACAAGGGTTTACTCGTAGAAACAGCTATCTATGCTCTTCTACTACCGCACAAGTAAGCGAATTCGGCTTTATCCTGATGTTTACAGCCAACCGTATGGGGCTACTTAAAGGTTCAGAGCTTGAGGTATTTACACTAATTGCTCTTATTACCATTATTGTTTCATCTTATGTCATTACTTACGATGAAAGATTGTATCGTGTATTTTTGCCTGTATTAAAAATGTTCGGCGAGGATAAAAATTCTGCCACAGAAACAATACCCGAAAAATATGATGTATGGGTCTTTGGTTATCATAGAACCGGCTGGAAAATATGTGATGCTTTAGAAGAAAAAGGAGTTGATTATGCAGTAGTTGATTTTAATCCAGAAGCGATTGAAAAGCTGCAAAAGAGAGGGATTCCTGCATTCTATGGAGATGCAGCTGATATAGAATTTATCGAAACTCTACCACTAGAAGAGGCTGAAATGGTAATTTCTACACTACCTGAACCAGATGACCAAGAAATTTTGATCGAATCAATCAGAAAAAGAAGCGAGGATGTAAAAATCATAGCAACCTTACACCACACTAGATATCTAGACAGACTATACGATGCAGGAGCAAACTATGTAATGTTGCCTCACCTACTAGGTGGATCCTTTATTGCAGAAGAGATAAAACACCATGAATGGAACAAAGAAACTTTTGAGAAATTACGACAAGAACAAAAGCAAGATCTCAAATTAGAATATACAAAACCAGAAGAAGATAATTCTGAGGAATAAAAATTAAAGTAAAACCACTACTTATTAACTTCTCTCCTCTTTACCACGGGATTTGCTTTCTTGCCAACCACTAGCAGTAATTCTTACAAACTCTGAGTTTTCCTGCATTTCCGATATGTCTTCTGCTCCACAATAACTAATGCTGCTTTGTACACCTTTTTTCAGGCTGGAAATGACATCAGCTACCGAACCTTTGTAATCTACTAGAGATGATACCCCCTCTACAAAAACATCTAATCTCTCCTTTATTCTTTCATCCTTTTTTCTCTCTTTTCTTTTATGATTGTTCTCATATGAAGCACTGCCAATATACTTTTTATATCTCCGACCATCTTTAAAAATTATTCTACCCGGGGCCTCATCAGTTCCTGCAAAAAAGAAGCCAGAGTAAATACTGCTAGCTCCAGCTGCTATCGCTTTAGCTGCATCTCCCGGATACCTCATACCTCCATCAGCTGTTATTGGCACCCCTTGTTTTTGAGCATATTCTGCAACATTTTTTACAGCAGAAAACTGTGGAACCCCTGCTCCAGCTCTCACTCTAGTAGTACAAACAGGAGAGGGTCCTATACCTACCTTCAGACCATCTGCACCCGCATTAATTAGATCCTCCGCCCCTTCTTTTGTGGCTATATTACCTGCCATTACATCAATATCAAAAGAGTTTTTCATTTCTTCCAACGTATTAATCATCATGTCAGAATGTCCATGAGCAATATCAAGCACCAAAACATCAACCCCTGACTCTACTAATACTTCACTGCGCTGTAAAGCATCGCTCACCCCTACTGCCGCTGCTACACGCAGTTTGCCTTGTTTGTCACGATTAGATTGGGGCCAATGTTCAAGTTTTTTAATATCTTTTCCGGTTATCAGACCTTTTATCTCATTATCTTCTACTAAGGGTAATTTTTCTATACGGTTATCAAACAAAACTTTTTTTGCTTCTTCTAATTCAATCCCAGGGTCAGCAGTAACCAGGTCAGATCTAGGTGTCATTAGCTCTTCTACCAAAGTCTTAGAATCATCCTCAAAAATATAATCTCGCCTGGTCATTATACCTTTCAACTTACCTTTTTTCTCGACTAAAACACTGGTTATGTCATTTTCTCTCATTACTCTTTGTGCCTGTTTTAAACTAGTATCCGGATCAACTGTAATTGGATTATGAATAATATAGCTGGTACTTCTTTTTACCTTTTCTATTTGTTCAGCTTGTTTTTCGGGTGGTATAAATTGATGAATCACACCGATACCCCCTTCTCTTGCCATTGCTATGGCAGTTTCATGCTCAGTCACAGTAGCCATATTTGAACTAACAAAAGGAACGCTTAGTTCAACGTTCCTGGTAAATCGTGAATCTAAGTTAGCCTCCCTCCGGGAAGAAAGTGGGCTGCGCTTGGGTTTTAATAATACGTCCTTATAGGTTAAAGCGGGAGAATCTTTATCCATGAATTAAATTATTAATGGATAAACCTTAGATATTATAATTGTAACAAATTTATAATTCAAATTAGACGAGAGGGGGTGAATTTGACAAACTTTAAAAACTTTGTTATACTCTCATGTTCGCTAAAGCTAAAAATAAAACCCCTAACTCACAGGGCAGTTAGGGTGCCGAAAGGCTAGACTAGCCCTAGGAGGATCCGCCATGGTGTGGATTTTTCTTCTTCTGCTCGGATGGACGGCTTTTTTGACCGTTCCAGCTCCGAGTAGATGCGGACCTCTTTCGTCTTCGAGCTTCAGGGGTGAAATCCTGAAGATTCGAACGAAAGAGTACGCTCCACAGCGGCGACGCTCCCTGGAGCACGAGTTTAATGAGAAAGCGCCGTGAGTGGCGGCGCGAAGATATCCTGTCTCTGCTAACAATGGGACGGGACTGGGTTTTAAACCCAGCAAATTTCCACTCTGTCGCCGGAGGAGACATAAAATCTTCCAACCGGGGTGGAGGTATCATTCACCGAGAGCCTCGTAAGAAAGGTCGCACTCGGCCTTTCAAAATCTGCCAGGCGGGATGACTTGTATCAAATTTGGTCATCTCGTCTGGCACCTATACTTTTTAAAAGGTTCATTTTTAAGCTGACTGCTTAAAGGTGAGTCTTTTAGCCATAAGCTAGCTACTTATGGGTAATGTGATGCTTCTTAGCGAGAAGCAAAAGAAAATAGGAGCCATATGCTGGTAACGGAAAGTTACGGCAGCAGCATCCGAAGCAAGTTCGGGGGCAGTTCCGAAAAGAATCAAAGAATAAGTGAATTCAGAGCTAGACACAGAAGAAGAGTGAGAGAGGACCTGAACGAAATCAGACAAAGAATCAATACCGGAGAAGACCCGGAAGAAATAGATTTCATCCACGTCCGCCCAGATGAGGTCGTGGGGATCTACAACTCACCATTTTGGTAAAATTTAGCCCCCATAGCCCAATTGGTAGAGGCAGCGGACTTAAAATCCGCCCAGTCTGGGTTCGAGTCCCAGTGGGGGTATTAAAAAAACCTGTGAGGTTTTTGGTCCAGGTAACAGTCTGGTTGTTCTTGGCTCAAACGGGAGGTAAAAATGAGTGTACGTACTAGATGCTCAATCTGCAATCGGCTCGATTTCTGTATTGTCAACAAAGACGGAGAATTTGTTTGCAAAAACCCTGACTGTGGTTGTAGTCAGAAAAATAAGGAGGGAAGTTAACAATAAACATTTAGGGGGGATAGCATCTGCATGCATTCGCAGGTGCTTTTCTTTTCTATATTGACAAGAACAAATATAAATGCTATAATTTGAGCGCTTAAGGGCCTCTAGCTCAGCTGGCAGAGCACCGCTTTTGCACGGCGGAGGTCAGGGGTTCGAATCCCCTGGGGTCCACTCTTAATAAGAGCCGGGGTAGCTCACTGGTAGAGCAGGAGATTGAAGATCTTTGTGTAGTGGGTTCGATTCCCACCCCCGGCACTTTTCGGGGCGTGGCTCAGTCGGTAGAGCGCTGCGTTTGGGACGCAGAAGTCGTCGGTTCAAGTCCGACCGCCCCGACTACACAGCTTCAAACAAAGCTGTGTTTTTTTAATAAATTAAAAAACCGTCTTAAGTAAACCTCAAGACGGTTACCCCCTTCATATATTTATTACTTTTTTTACAACGGCTTAGTGATAAAATCCTGAACTCGTTCCACAAACATCTGAGATAGGTAGTATGCCAAAAAAATACTTACCAGGATTAATCCAAACCCCTCAAAGGTTTTCACTGCAGGTGTCCATAGAGTGGCCTCTCCTTCTAACAAAAACAGTCCGATACAATAATCACCTAAACAGTATAGAGATACAAACAAAAGATTAGGAAATAGGACTGAGAGGTTAAAAAAACGAGTGTTAAGAGCCTCCTTAATCCAGCTAAAAAGTCGTATCACAGAAAACAACCAAAAGGACAACAAAGAAAGCTGAAAGATATAAAGAAGACCCGATTTACCAGAGAAATCCAGGGCATAAAAATAGAAGCCCCAAGATGATGTCAGTCCTAAAAAGAACAAAAGAAAGTAAATCGACCTGACTCGACGAAAAACTTCTTCTTTAGCACTCTTCATCTTCATAGCACCTCCAACCTCAAGTCAAAAACAGCCTCATTTAGAGCCACACCTCATATAACCCTAAATGAAGCTATATTATCACAATATATTAACACAAAATTCACCTCTTGTCAAATAAACTGTAAACTTTAATATTGCTCTAAATGAAAGCAAATTTTTCCTATTGCTGCCTTTCCATATATTTACTAAACTCCAACACAACTAAACTAACAAAAGCTGCAGCTATCACTATTAACCATTCATACAGACCTAATGCAACCACCCCAAACCATCCTTGCAAAACAGGGACATTAATAATTGCTATTTGCAATAAAGCAGACCCAATCACAGCAAGCCATAACCATTTATTTGTAAATAAACCTAAAGAAAGCACACTTGACCTGACGGAACGACAAGCAAAAGACTCAAACAGCTCTACAAATACTAACATAGTAAAGATTAGACTTTGAGCTAAAACCTGATCAATAGTAACATATTGAGAAAAAGTATAGGCTGCAATAGCCGTTATTATTATTGGATATACAAGCAAATACGATCCCAGGTTCTTAAAAATACTCTCTTCTTGCTCTCTGGGAGCACGCGACATTATACCTGGTTCCGGCTTTTCCGTACCTAAAGCTAAAGCAGGAAGCCCATCAGTAACCAAATTTATCCACAAAATTTGAATAGCAGTAATTGGCAAAGGATAACCTACCATAATAGAAAAAACAACTATCAGAACTTCGACGATATTTCCACTCAACAAGTAAGCTAAAAATTTCTTAATATTATCAAATATTCTTCTTCCCTCCTCTATCGCTTTTTCAATAGTAGCAAAATTATCATCAGCTAAGATCATATCACTTGCTTCTTTGCTTACGTCCGTGCCAGTAATACCCATAGCAATACCCAAATCTGCTTGTTTCAACGCAGGTGCATCATTTACTCCATCCCCTGTCATAGCAACTATTTCTTGGTTTTGTTTTAATCCTTTTATTATCTTTAATTTATCCTCAGGATTTACCCGGGCAAATACAGAAGTTGCCACTACAGTTTCTTTTAGTTCTGACTCACTTAACTCTTTTAGTTTGCTGCCCTCTATGCTGCCGCCCGAAAATCCGATCTGTTCTCCTATAGCTTGAGCTGTCTTCAGATGGTCACCGGTTATCATCTTTACCTCAATTCCAGCAGTTTTGCATTTCTCTATAGCTTCTTTTGCTTCTTTTCTTGGGGGGTCGATCATTCCTTGTAAGCCGAGAAAGATTAAATTCTGTTCTATTTCTTCATCGGATTCACCTTCATAGTTTTGTATTGGTTTATATGCAAAACTTAAAACACGTAATGCATCTTCTGCCATATCGTCATTGGCTTGCTTTATTTTTTTCTTATCCTCTTTAGTCAATTCTCTAACTTCTGAATTGATCTTGATTCTATCACATCTGCTTAATACTTCTTCTAATGCACCTTTAGTATATGCCAAAGTTTCATCATTATCTTTGTGTATAGTAGTCATGCGTTTACGCTCAGAGCTAAACTCGATTTCATCTATCTTATCATATTGATTTTTTATCTCATCTGTGTCTAATCCGGCTTTCTGGGCTGAAACCAATAAGGAACCTTCAGTAGGATCACCATAAATATTATATTTACCTTCTTCTCGTTTAATTTCGGAGTTATTATTCAGTATCCCTGCCCTCAGTAGGTCCTTAAAATTATCAGTCGGTTTGCTAAAATCCCCTTTTGGTTCATATCCTGAACCCGAAACTTTCACCATTTCTTGGTTTGCAAATATTTTCTTTACCGTCATCTCATTATGAGTCAAGGTACCGGTTTTATCGGTACAAATTACACTAGCAGAACCTAAAGTCTCAACACTTGGTAGTCTCCTGACCAAGGCATTTTTCTTGATCATCCTTTGAACTCCCATGGATAAAGACAAAGTAATTACAGCAGGTAAACCCTCAGGTATAACAGCTACAGATAAAGCTATCGCAACTAGAAGCATCTCGCTTATAGGCTGATTGTGAAAAATTAAACCAACAGCTAGAACAACAAAAGCAACCCCTACACCAATGAAGCCTAATTTCGTCGCTATTTTTTTCATTTTTCTCTGTAGAGGAGTGGTCGTATCTTCATTGCTTTGGACCATATCGGCAATCTTGCCGAGCTCTGTATCCATGCCTGTGCGGACCACTACTGCTTTAGCATGTCCTTTTGTAACATTTGTGCCTGAAAACAACATGTTCTCTTGATCTGCTACTTCCAACCCTCCTTCTAGACTTGATTCAGTCTTATTTACAGAAGTGCTTTCTCCTGTCAGTGCAGCTTCCTGGGTTTGCAAATTCGACTGATCTATTATCCTTGCATCAGCAGGCACTCGACTGCCGGTCTTCAATTTAATTATATCTCCTGGAACCAGCCGAGAAGCTTTAATTTCTTTCTTTTCTCCCCCTCGTACTACTTCGGCTGATAGAGACACTATTTCTTTCAATTTTTCAATTGCTTTTTCGGCTCTGTATTCTTGGATAAAACCTAAAATTGCATTTAAAATTACTATAGTGCCAATAACATACATATCAGTCATCTCTCCAACCAAAAAAGCAATAACCATAGCAACAATTAAAATCCAAACTATCGGACTTTTAAATTGCTTGAGAAAAATAAAAAAGGGGTTTACACCCCTTTTTTCTTCTATCTTATTTGGTCCGTATTTTTTTAACCTATTATCTACCTCTGTCTCACTCAGGCCCTGTTCAGCATTGGTTTCAAAATGGTCTATTACCTTCTTTACAGATTCCTGATAAAACTTCATTTTGTTTATTTTACATCTATCTCTCCAACCATACCCGACTGAGCGTGTCCAGGAACCGTACACTCAAACTCCAGGTTTAAGGTTCCACTCTTAGGTGCAGTAAAGGTAAATGATTCGGTCTCGCCAGAAGAGATTACACTAGTACCTTTCTTTAGCTCAGGTATTACTAGGTTGTGGCCGACATTGCCTTCATTAGTGAAGTTTACTGTCACCTCTTGTCCTTTTTTCACTTGTATTTTAGAAGGTGAAAAATCGTACTCCGTACCGGAAACATTTACCACTTTCTTTTCCGGGGTAGACCCTGATCGGCTAGCCTTGGACTCATCTTTCTGTTTATCGCTGCTGTCACTACCTGGTCCACGGGACGGATTATATCTATTTGATCTGGTAGTATTGTGGTTGCTTCTTTGAGTCTCAGAAGAAGTAGAGCTGTCCGAACCTATATCTTTTTTCTTTTGTTCACGCTTTTGTTCCCCTCTCTGCTTAGCTGCTTCTTTTATTTTTTCCACCTGTTCTTTTTTCTCCTGTTTGGTCTCGGCGTCTTTCATCTTTTGTGCCTCCTCGCTAACCTTCTCTCCCACTCCTTTTTGGTCCTGCTTCATTTCTTGTTGTTCTTGAGATTGTTTCTCATCTATATTATCTTTCTGCTGTTGTGTTTTTTGAGCACAACCTTGTCCAATAAGAACAAAAGATAGTGCAAGCACTGATATAGTGAGTATTATTTTTCGCATAAACATTTTTATTAAGATTAAATACTATTTTTAGTATACAAAAAAATACAAATAATTACAGACTAAGCAATATTGTTCTAAACTAATCCAAAAATTCTGGTCTTCCTTCATTTAAAATCAACTCATCATCGAAGTAAACTGTAGGGTCTTCACAAACTGTATCCCAGTGAATATCACAAGGGTTCCTGCGCTCATCTCCTTCGGGGACATAGGAACAATTATCACCAAATGCTATATGGACTGTGCCCAACACCTTCTCATCCTGAAGAGTGTTACCTATAAGTGTAGCTTCAGGGTTTGTCCCAAAACCAAACTCTGCAATCTGTCTAGAATTTGGATTTTGTTCAAAGGTCTGCTTAAGAGTTGAGGTCTCAGTACCATCTTCATCCTCAACGGACACCACTAATTCATCTTCTATCTCAACTCTCTTAGCTGAAGGTGAAAAAGGAAAATGGTCTATTGCCAAAGTGCCGTGAATATTTGACGGATAACCACTTGGTTCACCTGCAGGTAGATTGCCAAAATCTCCCGGCTCATGAAGTATGCCTGTATCAGTATGATAAGTATCTATTTCTACATCAAAAGTAATATCAGTGCCTGAAGGGGTAGTGATCTTCACCCTAGAAGTATTTTTCAGCATTTCATATACACCCTCAGTAATCTCTTCTACTTTTTGATAATCTGCTTGTAAAGACGTTCTCCAAATCTTTTTGTTTATACCCGGGAGAGTAGCCACTCTGGTGTCTGCTTTGCAAGCCTCCTTTCTAGCATCAGTATGAGAAATGGACTTCACAGTAGGAGCTATAGCCACATCTGCATCTATCAAAGCTTCATGTACCTCTTGCGGTGGTTCCTCACCGGATGTATCAGGCTGAGGGTATTCAAAATAATCTAAATTTGCTTTCTCTTCTATTATTTGATGCAAGGCTCTTATTAACTCTTGATCATTGCCATCGTTAACTAATACTACATGTTCATGAGGCTGAACTTTTAAACATTGTTCAACTATTGTTTTTGCTCCTTTTTTTAGTTCCTTGTCCATGGTAATTTGTGTTAATATTGAAAAAAACTGTAAATTATTTTAACTTAAGTTTGCGGGGCGGACAAGATATTAACTTGTCCGCCCACGGGTTTCCTCCTTTTAAAGAGTAGGTTCACAGTCTCTCCTCACCCCGGATCATTGGGGTAAGGTTCCTCTCCTCCACCGGACGGAGCACCTCCGTCCGGGTCGTCATCGGGTGGGCACCCCATTGAGCTTCCCCTTATTCGGGAGTCAAGATGAGTTAGTGACTGCGGCTATCCTGATTACCAGATGCCGCTGACTGCGCCGAAACCCAACGCCTCAGATGAAGTCGCTGGGTTCTCCGGGGATCACCGGCCGGGGATCAGAATCCTCTTCGTCATCCCCGTCAGTGAAGATCGGGTCTTTCATCTGCTTTGACACCTGTTTTATTCCCGGTCCTCATCACGCTTGCACGTGCCCCTTCGGGTAGACCGACTTTATTTTAGGTGTCCTTAGAGTACAGGTTAGAGTGCCAAGGCTGTTTTCTCCCAGCCTACTGGAGTGGGTGAGATGCACCCATCTAATTTTTTTGTAAAAATCGAATGGATGCACCTTACAAACAAAAAACCCTCCCGCTAGGGAGGCAGCATAATATTTAACACAATATGAATGCTTACCTCCCGTCAGGTGGAGACTTATATTTCACATGCATCCAAGTTGTGTTTTTGGTAATATTTTTCATTTTTTTATCTTATTTTCAATATTACACAAGCATCAAAACTTGTCAAATCAAATTATATCCTCATGAAGATCTTCTAGATGGCTCTGATAAGTTAGTAATTTATCAAAACTATTCTCCAACCTTTCTTTATATTCCTCATCTCTCTGATTTTTATCCTTCTCATCAAATAATTCATGTACATTACTAAAGTAAACCGGATAAGGTACATTAACCAATCCCAGCTCGTTGTAAACCATAAGAATATGCTCTACCATCCTAGCACCTCCAAAGTGTCCTGCGGAAACACCACAAGTTAGCACAGGCTTGCCTTTATAGTTCTCCAGGTCTTCATCTAAAACAATCTTGAGCTCTCCCGGGTAGCCGTGGTTATATTCAGGGGCTACAATAATAAAAGCATCCGCTGTTTCAGCTATATCCCTCCAGTCTCTAGTCTCATCGGCATACTCTTCCTGCCATGGTGGTATGGTCATCTCCTGAATAAACTCTCCCGGTGTATGCAGATCTACTTCTGCTCTTTTGTTTTCTTTTAGGGTGTTATTCACATACCGAGCAACCTTGCTAGAATAACAATCCGGACGAGAAGAACCTAGAAGTATAGGGATGTATGGCTTGGACATGTAATATTGTTAATTATCTCAATCGGACTTACATTATACTAATATGCTTTCGGTGCGTAAATGTTGAAGGTTTCCAGATCCACCTCACCGGTGTTTCTGATTTCGTGGTTTTCACCGGCCTCAATCAAAAGTAGATCTTCCTTGCTAAATTTTACGGCCTCGCCGTCTATCACAGCCTCACCTTCACCTTCCATTACATAAAGCCATTGATCACTATCAGGGTGTTGATTATTCGGTCCGCCTGTGGATTGTCCGGGGGAAAGCACCATCTCAGCTACCTGAGATCTTTCCGTTTGTTCTAGGACCTGAAAAAAGTTTTTAGGGTTTAAATCAATTTTTCTCATTTTTAAACTTTATTAAAAAATTACTCGTCCCATCCATATTCCCCCACCAAAGGCACAAATCTCACGTAAGTCTCCTCTAAAGTTTCTAATTCACCATCTTTTTTCTCACAAACCTTAAGCTTCTGGCTAAACTTTCCACCTACCGGGATAACAATCCTACCTCCTTTTGCTAACTGTTCCACCAATGGTGGAGGTATATCCGGAGCCGCCGCTGTTACTATAATACCATCGTATGGTGCATACTCAGGCCAACCTTTAGTGCCATCATCTACTTTAATTTCCACATTTTTGCATCCAATTTTATCTAAAATCTTTTCAGCTCTATCGGCTAGATCCTTAAACCTCTCTATAGTATAAACCTTATCTGCGATTTTTGACAATATAGCTGCCTGATAACCAGAACCAGTTCCAATCTCAAGCACCTTATCTTCATCGTCAAGGTTGAGTTTTGCTGTCATCTGTGCCACCAATGAGGGTTGGCTTATGGTTTGTCCATTGCCAATCGGCAGTGGTCTATCTTGATCGGAATTGGGTTTTTGTTCTTGAGGCAGAAACTCTTTTCTATCTATTTGATTGAATGCTTTTAGAATTTCTTCATTTTCTGTGACAGAATCCTTGATTTTTTTAAATATAACACCTTCAGGCATAGATTTTATTGGACTTACTAAGCTTATAATTAACTGATTTCAAAATAACAAAATTATTCAAAACTTATACCATACTTCTTACAGAACATTTTTTAGTTTTATAAGAATGCATTAAATATTATTTACCCCCTGAGTTTTATCTCAGGGTTCATATTTGACTCCCTTTTTTCAAGGAACGTAGCAACTTCAATGTGTTAGAGAAATTAACAAAAAAGATTTACAAAGTCAAAGAATAAACTAATTCAATTTTAATCTTCCCTCTTTTTAAACAAATACAACCCACCAAAAAATACCGAACCCAAAAAAGATATTAATGTAATAAGAGCTAAGCTAAAACCCAGTCCGGTGTCAAGAAAATCTTTAGCTACCTCCAGGTAACCTCTACCTGTCTGATCCGGCTCCGCATCGGTATTTTGTTTTTTATTCCTATACTCCTGTAAATCATCCACCCCATCTTGGTCCGAATCAACTGTAAGCAGATCAGTGCCAAATTCTTTTTCCCTGCTATCAGATAAACCATCACCGTCATCATCTTTATCTTCGTTATTTCCCACACCATCACCATCGGTATCCTTGCTCTCCGCCGCATCCAGAGGGAACTCATCCTCACCATCTTTTAACCCGTCCCCGTCGGTGTCTTTTTG
>JBDGRL010000057.1:0-9458 GCA_042218065.1 Candidatus Magasanikiibacteriota bacterium
AGCTGGATACCGCAAGCTCAGCTACAGCTCACTTGTTTATTTCAAATCCATTTAAAAAGAAATTTTGGTCCAAGCTCTTCTCTACTCATCCTCCGGCTGAAGAGAGAATAAAAAGACTAAGGGATATGGCTTAAACCCCCACAAAGTACTAGGAAATAAAGAAAGTAAGATTTTTTATAAATCAATAATTTCTTCATTTATATACTCCCCGTCTAATTCTTCAGATCTAAAATATTTATTAGATTTAATACGAAGGTCGTAAGAATACCTAAATAAGGCGTCTTTGCATCCTATAATCTGAGCCATATTTTTATCAATCCACCCTTCTTTACTTTCTCCTCGTTCTCGCCAAAATTCAAAACTTGAAATATTATTATTAGGAATTCCTTGATTTACATATTTACTTGTATCTAGAACCCTGTTTTCATCCAACTCTTTTGATTGTTTCTTTTGGTATTTCCCGACACTAGGAAATACATAAATATTCTCAGATTTCACGTTTTTTTCCCTCATGAAATCTAAAGTAGCATCAACTTCGTCTTCCTTAGAAAAACTAATATGTGCTACGATAAAATTATTATCTTTTACCCCAACAATAGTACTACATTCGGACATAGAAATTTGAAAGTAGGGTTCTTCTGTTTTTGGCAATATCCACATCTCACCTTGACCAACTCGCAAAAATAAGCGCTCTTCCGTTTTAAGATATTCAGCTCTATTGTCATAACTCTCCCGCACCCCCTGCTTTTCACCTTCTTCATCTGGAATTCCTGGAAGAAGAAAATGATCTATATCAGATTCAGGACTTGCAACCATGTTTCTTCTATTGTTTTCTACATGTTCTGCGTACAAAGGAGGATTAATAACCTCTCTAACTAGTTGATTAGTTAATCCTATTCTTTCCTGGAGAGAGAATTCAGATTCAAGATCATCAAATTCAGAGTCTATTCTGTTTTCTGATTTTTCTATTGTTCCTTTATTTTCATACCCATTATTCGGTAGTGTTTCAAGATCATTCATAATTTTATTTTTAACTATGATCTAAAATTTGTTGCTTCACTTCTTTCACTTTCTCTTTCATAATCTCTTCATTTTCTGCTTCAAGATTTAACCTCACTTTATCGGTAGTAGAAGATTTTCGAACATTGAACCACCAATCGGAATACTCAAAAGTTAAGCCGTCGAAATCATGCTTTATATCATTTTCGCCATACTCTTCACGAAGTCTATCAAATACCGCATCCTTGTCATCAACCAAAAAGTTTATCTCTCCAGAATGAGCGTACCTTTCTCGTAAAGGCTTTATATATTCACTCACCTTATCTTCATTTTTAGAAAACTCCTCTAATAGCATCAATGCTATTATCTCAGGTGTCTCATATATTCCTTTCCCGGTATCAACAAAAAAGTGGCCAGATGACTCACCTGCAAAAGGTGCATTTACCTCTCTGGCTTTCTTTTTTATATTTGAATGCCCCACCTTAGTTACTATCGGTTCTCCACCGTTTTCTTCTATCATATCTATAGTAATTTTTCCAGGTCTCACATCATAACATATAGGTGCCCCCGGATTTCTTTGTAAGAATAATTTTGCCATAATACCACGGATAATAGCCGGCTCAATAGTCTCTCCATTCTCATCAAAAAAGAAGATGCGGTCAGCATCTCCATCGGTAGCAATACCTAGATCAGCATCGGTATTTTGAATTCTTTCTCTAATATCTTCATTGTTCTCTTCGACCAACGGATTAGCTTCATGATTAGGAAAAGCTCCATCCATCTCAAAATACATTTTATCCAACTTACAAGGAAGCCGATTAAACAACTGCTCTAATAGGGGTCCACCCATACCATTGCCCGTATCTACCACTACTTTATAGGGTTTTATTTTTTCTGGATTAACAAAATCAAAGGCAAAGTCAAGCTGATCCTCTATAATATCTTCTCTTGTTTCAACCTCGCCATTAGCATCTACTTCTGGAAAATCTTCCGAAAGTGCTCTATCTCTTATCTCATCTAAACCACTACTCAAGCCAATTGGTTTCGACTGATTTCCGACTAATTTCGCTCCATTGTACTGTTGGGGATTATGAGAGGCAGTAATATTTATACCGCCGTCATAACCATAGTGGCTGACTGCAAAATAAAAAGTAGGAGTAGAAACCAAACCCAGATCAACCACATCAAGACCTTGTTGGGTCACACCTTGAATGACTGCTTCTTTTAGAGGGGTTGAAGATTCACGCATATCATTACCAACTCCGATTCTCATCTCAGACTTATCATTTTGGTTTTTCAGATATTCAGCAAAAGCTCGCCCTATTTTTCTCATGCCCCCTTCATTAAGCTCATCTGGGTAAATTCCACGAACATCATATGAGTTAAAAATATCTTTGGAAACACTCATTTTATTTTTAGTTATATAATTGACATTGGGCTTATTCAAGTATATAATAAAACTGATATAATAACAATTATAATCGTATTTTATGGATCCTAAAAGTTACCTAGATAACCTGTCTACAAACTTAAAAAATGCGATAGCTAAATCCATATCTCTAGCTACTTCACTCGGGGAATCAAAGGTAACTCCAGCTCATATATTACTAATATTACAAGAACAAGAAGGTACTGTCGGTGCAGAAGTTATCTCAAAAGTAAACCTCAAAAAGGAAACTATAGAAGAAGAACTACCGAGAAAAAAAGATGAACAAGGAGGAGAGCAACTCCCCGAACTCAACAAAAACTCAAAAAAAGCATTAGAAAAAGCTATGCTGTTAGCCCAAGAATACGGACATAATTATATCGGTACGGAACATCTGCTTTCAGGTTTAGTACACTGCGGTGATCAAAAGATAGAAAATATATTGGAGAAAAATAATTTATTAGCTAAAGATATAGATAAACAAATAGAAATTATACTAAAAAGCACTACTAGATTCCCTGATCTGGATAGCATCTCAGAAACATTAGAAGAGATAAAAAATATGTCAAAAAACAAAGGTAAGGGTGGTCTACCGGGTCCAGGAAACCATATGAAGCCGCAAATATTTAGTAGTAACAAATCACAACAAACTACTACAAAAAACCAAGAACAGTCTGTGCTGGATATGTTCACGACTGAATTAACCAGCAAAGAAATCCAAAAAGACATAGATCCAGTAATAGGACGGGAAGAAGAGATACAAAGACTTACGAACATTCTTTGTAGAAGAAATAAGAACAACCCTGTTCTAGTGGGTGAAGCTGGAGTTGGTAAAACTGCAATAGTAGAAGGGTTGGCTAAAAGAATTACTGAAGGAAATGTTCCTGACATTCTAAAAAGAAAACGGGTGTTCTCTCTAGATTTAACACTTCTGATTTCTGGTACTATCTATAGGGGGGAGTTTGAATCTCGACTAAACAAAATAGTTGAGAAATTCAAGCAAGAAGATGATTATATACTATTCATAGACGAACTACATAACATAATCGGAACCGGCTCCAACCAAGGGACTATGGACGCGGCTAATATACTAAAGCCTGCTTTAGCTCGTGGCAATTTACATTGTATAGGTGCTACGACCATTGATGAATACGAACAATACATTACAGATGATCCGGCACTGGAGAGAAGATTTCAGTCTATTGATATTGAAGAACCATCCTTACAAGAAACAAAAGAAATATTGCAAGGAGTAAAAAAGCATTATGACAACTATCATAATGTGAATATAACTGAAGAAGCCATAGAAAAAGCAACAAAGCTGAGCAATAAATATATTTATGATAATTTTTTACCTGACAAAGCTCTGGATCTGCTTGATGAAGCCGCCTCTTCGGTAAGGGTAGAACAAGATGAAAGTGATCTTGAACAAAAGAAACGCGAACTGGAAGAGCTAAAACAAGACTACAAAGAAAAGAAAAAAGTAGCTGTGGAACAGGAAAATTTTGACGAAGCCTTGAAATGGAAAAAAACTTTATCTACTACGAACGAAAAATTAGATAAAATAGAAGAAAAATTGATACACAAAAAGAAAAAAAAGGAAGCAGAACAGGTTACTGCTGAAAATGTAGCTCGTATCTTAAGTATGCAGTTATCAGTAGAGACAAATAGACTGCTTCAGGACGAGTGGGAGCAACTAGAAAAGCTAGATGAGGAGCTAAAAAATGAAATTTTTGGCCACAATGAAGTTATAGATCAGGTAGTGAACTCATTAAAAAAATCCTATCTGGGTATACATGATGAAGACATCCCTTTATCCTCTTTCTTGTTTGCAGGTCCTAGCGGAGTTGGCAAAACTGAGTTAGCTAGAACCTTAGCTAAAAAACTTTATTATGATGAAGATGCACTAGTAAAAGTGGATATGAGTGAATTTTCAGAAGCACACGGAGTTTCAAAAATACTAGGATCTCCGGCTGGTTACGTAGGTCATGACAAAAGAAATAAGTTCTTAGAACAAGTAAAAAAACGCCCCTACAGTGTAATTTTGCTTGATGAATTTCATGAAGCTCACCCAGATGTACAGAAACTTACCTTACAAATTCTAGATGAAGGTGAACTGACTGACAGTACCGGCAAGACAATTTCTTTCAAACATGCTATCATAGTATTAACTACTACAATGGGAGCTGATATATTTAAATCCCACGGTATAGGTTTTGATGAGCCAGACAACAAAAAGAACAAAAAAGAGAAATTGATTAAAGATAAACTGAAAGACTCATTTTCAGCACCTTTGATTGGAAGAATTAGTGAAATTTGCCCGATGCACCCTCTGCAAAAAGACGATGTAGAGAAAATTGTAGATAAGACGATAGAAGAGATTAGCGAAAAACTAAAACAGAAACACAACATTGCTATAGAACCACAAGAGGAGGCTTTACAATCTCTAGCAGAAGAATCTTTTGATGAAGACACCGGAGTAAGACATCTCGAGCAAATTATTGAAAAAACTATCCAAGAATTAGTAATAGAAATAATGAACAAAGAAAAGAAGGACAACAAAGGGAAATTTGAATTAACTAAAGATAGTGGTTCTTACAAATTAGTATAAAATTTTAATACTATGCCAGCGCAGGGCGGCCGACAAAATTTACAAGATAATCAGCCTGCTGGCTCTAATCTAAACCAAGAAAGTGCTGCTGCAGTTTTAGATAAAAAAAGGAATCAAGAAAGAAAGAATACACAACAAGGATCAGAGCCTGTCGAGGATGTATCCCAAGAAAACATTCAAGCAGGTACACTTAATGAAAATAGTCCGCAACCTGAAACCGAAGCTGGTACTAAAAACCAAGAAGATACGGGACCAGGTACGAATGATGCTAGATCTAGCCAAGTTGAATTACAAAAAAAACAAAACAAAGAGAGGATACAAGATAAGGGTAAATTTTCAGTACAAAGTGAAGACACTGAACAACCGGTAAGTAAAGGAGCTAAAATGGAGGTAGGTATTCAAATCTGGTCTGGTCTTATTATAAGAGATGTAATGTTTTTGACTCTAAGCCTTATACCCATCGTAGGAACAGTACTAAGTGCCCCTTTTGTCATAGTGGGGTTGGTTTTTGTTGGAATTGCACTATTTAAAAATATAAAAAGGGTAGAGTTTGCTAAATTCTTTGCAGAAAAAGTTATCGGAGAGCATGGAGCTTGGATAGGATATCTGTTTATCTTCAGTCACACTTTAGCTGTAGCATTTGTAAAATTTGATTACGAACTTGTTGAAGGGAAAATAAAAAGAATGAAGAAAAAAATGCAAAACGTAGGAGATAAAGTAAAATCCGCTAAACAAAAAGGTAAAGCTACATTAAACAAGTTAAAAAATGCTTACAATAAATAAAAATAATGACCACTAAACAAAAAAAGATAATATTCGGAATAATATTTTTACTAGCAGCAATAGGGCTAGCTTATGCGCTTTATTGGGCTTTCTTTGCTCCTCCACCCAAAGAAAGAGTAGCAGAAAAACCCCAAACTCAACAAGAAGCAGTTGAAAAAGCCGAGTTTCCTGAAGCTCAACAACAAGAAAGAGCAGAACAGCCACCAGAAGATGAGGAGGAAGAACAAGAAGCAGCACCTACACCTGAAGACCAGATAACCCCCGAAGAAGGTAGGGTTACCCAGCCTGTAACAGATAATGTGGATCATCTTGATTTAGGGCAAGGAGATCAAGCCAGGTTCTATAATGAAGAGGATGGTAAATTTTATAGATTAGTAGATGGAGAATTAAAACCGCTCGATGATAAGGTGTTTTTTAATGTCGATAACACCTCTTGGGCTCCTGAAGAAAATAAAGCCATCCTTGAATATCCAGATGGGGCTAATATTTACTATAATTTCGACACCAAACAACAAGAAACACTACCAAAACACTGGAAAGACTTCTCCTTTTCAGAAACAGGGGAAGAGATAGCCACTAAAAATATGTCTTTTTCACCGGAAAATAGATGGTTAATTGAGTCAGATCCAGATGGTTCTTCTGTTGAAAGAATAACTCATTTAGGCGAAAATGCGAATAGAGTTGATGTAAATTGGTCCCCAAATGGAGATGTGGTGGGAGTATCAAAGACAGGTCCCGGGCAAGGAGCTTATCAGCAAGAAGTGTATTTACTTGGAGAAAATAATGAGAATTTCAAATCCCTCTCAATACCAGGTAGAGGTGTAAGAAGTAAATGGTCTCCATCCGGAGAAAAACTACTGTATAGTGCTTACAGCAACCGCAGTAACTTCCAACCAGAACTTTGGATTGTAAATGCTGAACCTGGAAATATAGGAAGAAACAGAAAAAAATTAAACGTAAGAACATGGGCTGATAAGTGTGGTTTTGAAAACGATAAATTCGTTTACTGCGGAGTCCCAACAAATTTACCTCAAGGAGCAGGATTTGAACCGGAAATTGCAAATGACATAGAAGATAATATATACAAAATAAATACTAATACAGGCGCTAAAACTCAAATCTCTACCGGAGACCAAACTTTTACAGTCGATTCACTAAGAGTTAAGAAAGAAACCAATCAACTTATAATTACCGCGAAGAACAAACCCGGATTATTTAAAATTGATATCTAATACATGAAACTGCCAACCACAAAGCTACTGCTAGTTTTCATACCCATATTGCTGATCACAGGGGGCTTCTTCTATGTTCAATTTTTGCAATACGAACCTTTATACCCAGAACAAAACAACCAAAAACAAGAAGTTAGCAAAATACCGATCTTGCCGAATGACCCTATATTGGGCAATAAAAGCTCACCAAAAACTATAGTAGTATTTGAAGATTTAGCCTGCAAAGCCTGTAAAATACAACAAGAAATCTTAAATAAATTATTAAAAAAATACCCAAAAGAGATAAAAATTGTTTGGAAAGGGTTGCCGATAAAAGATTTCCCTTATTCTTCTACAAAAGCACATGAATATGCTTTCTGTATGCACCGACAAAATAAATTTAAAGAGTTTTTAAATTTGGCTTTGGCTAACTCAAGCAACTTACGTCCCTCTATATTAGAACAATTAGCTGAAAAAATTGAACTAGATGCAGATAAGCTGGATGACTGTCTCAACTCAAACAAACCACAAAATTATATAAAGCAGACAAAAAGAATGGCAAAGATATTGAAAATACAATCGGTTCCTGCTGTTTTCATCAATGGAAACGAGATCAAGCCTCCTCAAACTTTGTCTGGTTGGGAATCTAAACTAAATTTACATAATGAGAAAACTAAGTAAAAAAGGAATTTTTTTTATAATGACATTAATGGGTTTTTTTATACCTAGCCCCATAGTTTTTTCTCAAGTTGACATTAAAAAAAATATAAAGAATCAAAGCGAAATTAAAGACATTGTCAGCAAACCTGCTCTTCAAGAAAAAATTCCGGGACTGGATTTTTTAAAAGGAACAGAAATTCCAGTAGTAGATTGCAAAGGAGGAAAGTGCCTAATAATACCCTACTTAGGACAATACATTTCGGCAGTTTATAAGTGGTCGATAGCAGCGGCAGGAATCTTGGCTGTTATAGTGATAATTGTATCCGCCATTCAATGGATGTTTCCTGCTTTAAACCTATTTACCGAAGGGGAAGGTGATCAAAAAAGAACTATAAATAAAGCCAAAAAAAGGATTTTACGATCACTGGGTGGTTTAGTGATTGCAGTAGGTTCATACACCCTTTTATACACTATTAACCCAGAACTGGTGGAGTTTGATGCATTGCAGATTAAGTATATTGAGAAAAAAATAATAGAGGATGCCCCAACAGCACCTGGAGCTACACCACTGAAAGATATTAATTGTGACTCCCCCCCCAAGCAGCCCCCGGAAGGAGCTCCTTCACCAGATGAAACTGTAACATATAATTGTAGTGGTGATCTTGCGGGAAAGGATGCAACAACAATAAAAGATATGAAAAAACCATTGTGTGATGTTGCAGCAGCAGCTAAAGAGAAGGGGTATAAACTAAAGATAGTAAGCTCTTATCGATCTTTTAAAAGCCAAGTAAAACTTTGGTGCGATAAAATAAAAGAAGTGAAAAAAACATGTAATAAAGAGTCTCCACCAAAAAAATGCAAAAAAACAAGTATAGAAGAAATAGCAGATAACAGCGTAGCTCGGCCGGGTGGTTCCATACATCAAAGTGGCCGAGCAGTAGATGTTCAATTACTAAAACTAAAAAACGGCAACGCTATAACTGAATGTTGTGATACTGATGCTCAATGCAGTACAAAAAAGGAGAATATCAAAACATTAGCTAATCTGTTTTATAACACGAATGATGAGTTTGTAAGATATGAAGCAGAAATTTGGCATTTTGAATATGGTACCAAAAGTAAAGACGGCAGAGGTCAATCTACAACCTACCCTAGGAGATGTGAGAAATGAGCTACTTAGTTAATCGAAATATTTTGCTTATGAGTCGCTTTGAAGAACTTGCGCAATAAATAATACTATGAGTTCAAAAAAAGAACAACTGTATATATGTACAAACTGCGACGCCCAACTGTTAAAATGGAGTGGACAATGCCCCGAATGCAATAGCTGGGGATCGATTGAAAAGATAAACTCAGAAAAACAGCAGTTCAGCGATGAAGACAGTAAAATTGATCAAAGCAGTATAAAAGATGTAGAAACCAAACAGCTCAATGAGATCAGCAAAGAAAGCACTAACCGAATCAATACGGGTATTTCCGAGCTGAACCGGGTATTGGGAGGAGGTCTGGTTCCCGGCAGTCTTACTCTACTCGGCGGCGAACCCGGCATCGGAAAATCAACTATGGCTTTACAGTTGGCTGATAAACTAGAAGATGTACTTTATGTTTCCGGTGAAGAGTCCTTGGGGCAGATAAAAATTAGAGCCGACAGATTGAACTTAGACTCCGAGTTGAAACTGGCAAATGAAACCGAAGTAAATTCCATTATTTCAGCAATACAAAAACAAAAACCCAGATTAGCAATAATCGACTCAATCCAAACATTACA
>JBDGRL010000057.1:9558-24955 GCA_042218065.1 Candidatus Magasanikiibacteriota bacterium
GGAGCCACCAATGAAGTCGGGGTATTTGAAATGAAAAATGAAGGATTAAAACAAGTGAAAAACCCGTCTTCTACTTTACTCGAAGAAAGAGAAGAAGACATGACTGGAAGTGTGGCAACTTGTTTAATGGAAGGCACCAGACCGATACTGATAGAGGTACAAGCACTGGTAAACAAGACTGTATTCGGAAACCCCGCTCGCAAAGCTAGTGGTTTTGATCTTAGCCGTCTCCATGTTCTTACAGCAGTATTGCAAAAAAGAGCCAAACTAAATTTAGCTGAATATGACGTTCATGTAAACGTAGTAGGCGGACTTGAAGCAAGTGAGCCAGCAGTAGATCTAGCAGTCTGTTTTGCAATTGCCAGCGCTTATAATGACAAACCATTAAGTAAAAAATTGGTAGTATTTGGAGAGGTGGGACTAGGAGGCGAAGTTCGAAGTGTTTCCAGCCTAGACAAAAGGATAAGAGAATGCTCAAAATTAGGTATGAAAAAAATAATCACAAAAGTAAACCAACCTAAAGATATAGATACCGATATTACAATTAACTCAGTTAAAAATATACAAGAGCTAATTAAAAAAACATAATGCCACGGAAGAACCGTGGCATTTTAAGGTCGAATTTTTATCTTTTCTGTAATTTTACAACGCCGTCCTTCAGATCCCCGTATTCAGTTCTCTTTTTTCTTTTTGGTACAAATACTACTTTAAACTTAAGTTTTCTCTCGCCTTCATCATTCTCTATTGAGGTTGGCAAATATATCTTGCCGATATCCTCTTTTTTCACACGCTCCTCACCAACACGGGCTCCAAACTTAAAACCATCACTAGTTTTCTGTATCTCTTCGGCTCCATTTTTTTCCGACAAAAACACCCCTTTTTCAGCCTTCAAAAACACCTTATTAGGCAACTCCTTATAGCTCAACAAATCACCTTCAGAGGCAGTATCCGGAGAGTCTATATCAAGTGGCTCTTCGAGTTTTCGACCCATTTTCTCCTCCTTGAGAGAACGAAATTCCGAACAGGACAAGTTATTTTTACAAAATTATTACAAAAAGTCAACTTGAAATAGTGAGACCTTTAAAAAACTATTCTAAGTGTACCTCTTGTTCAAACTCCTCTACTTTTTCTTTAATTTTAGGGTATTTTTCAAAATCTATCTCTTGAGCTATCTTTTTAGACAGCTTAATCAAGTCCCTATCTTCAATACTAGCCATCTCAAACTTTGGAACACCACTTTGTCTTTCTCCAAATACCTCACCCGGACCTCTGTCTTTTAGATCATATTCTGCTACCTTAAAGCCATCTGTATGCTCCTGAAAAAAGGTTAATCTTTTATGAGACTCTTCTCTGCTTGAAGAGCTAAACAAAAAACAATAAGCCTGGGTATCACTTCGCCCCACCCTTCCTCTAAGCTGATGCAGTTGGGCTAAACCAAATCTTTCAGCGTCTTCAATAAGCATCATGTTCGCATTAGGAATATCTACACCCACCTCCACAACAGAAGTAGAAACTAAAATATCAATATCACCTCGCTCAAAACTACTCATGACCTTGTTCTTTTTCTCTGAATTCATTTTTCCATGGATCTTACCTACTTCGAACTGCTGGAATATTTCTTGATCTAAATATTCAGTATATTCTTCTACAGATTTTTTGTCCGGCATTTTTTCTGAAGACTCTATTAGCGGACATACTACAAAGGCTTGGTTGCCTTGTTTTATATTCTTTTTTACAAACTCGTAAGTTTTAGGACGATTTTTTTCTTCTACCAGTCTTGTTTTGACGGGTTTTCTTCCTGGTGGCAACTGCTTAATTATCGATAAGTCCAAATCTCCATGTAAAGTTAAGGCAAAAGATCTAGGAATAGGTGTAGCAGTAGTGGATAAAAAATGCACACTAGTATCTTTATTTCCTGATTTTTCTCTGAGCTTCTTTCTTTGTTTTACTCCAAATCTGTGTTGTTCGTCAACTACAGCTAAAGCTAAATCATTAAACTCAACCTTGCTGGTAATCAAAGCATGGGTTCCTACTACTATATCCACATTGCCCATTTTTATTTTTTTTCTTACTTCTTCTCTTTTTTTCGATTCTACCTGGTCTTCTAAATCTAAATTATACAACTCATTATCTGAGCCTGTATACAAGGCAATAGTAGTATTGTCATCGTCAAAATACTGCTGAAGAGAATTAAAATGCTGTTTAGACAGAATCTCAGTCGGAGCCATAAAGGCTGACTGATAGCCATTTGCTACCACATTTTTAAAAGCTATAGTTGCTACCACGGTCTTGCCTGAACCAACATCACCCTCTAACAGCCTATTCATGGGGTGATCTTGTTCTAAATCCTGAATAATCTCCCAAGCTGCCCTTCTTTGATCATTAGTAAGGTCGAAATTTAAAGAATTTACAAAATCTTTCGTTTCTCGTTTTTGAAAATTAACTACAGGCGCCTTTTCAGTCTCAATAGCACGGCGCTTCACTTCTCCTTTTAAATGAAGTAAAAAAAGCTCATTAAATTTTAATCTTTTCTGGGATTTTTTTATATCCTCTGTCTGCTTAGGGTTGTGGGCTAACTCAATAGCTTTTGAAAGCTGTACCAAGCCTGCTTTTTCTAAAATTTTTTTTGGAATCCAGTCTTCTATCTGACCAGAAACTTCCAAAGCTCTGTTTAAAATTTTACTCAGTTTATTTTCAGACAACCCCTCAGTCAGATGATAAACCGGAATAATTTTGTTTGTATACTCTCTTTCACCTTTGGCTTGTTCAAATTTCGGGTTAATCATTTCTAAGCCAAAATTATCTTTGCGAATCTTACCAGAAAGGTATATCTTATCGCCAGTATCCAATTTCTTTTTTACATATGGTTGTGAAAACCACACTACTCTGAGCTGATCTGTACTATCCGCCACCACAGCTTCTGTTATCATCATGTTTTTCTTTTTGCTTCTCTTGTTTTTTATAATCTCAACCTCTCCCTCAATAGTAACCCTCTCCTCTGGTGCAAGTTCTGAGATAGGTTTAACTTGAGTGTAATCTTCATAGCGGTAAGGAAAATGGTGAAGTAAATCTTTTACTGTTTCTATATCAAGCCTATTTAATTTTTCTTCGGTTTTCTCCCCTACTCCTTTTATTTCTCGAACACTATCTTCTAAGTTCATGTTCAAATTTGAAATTTAATAATTTGTTGAATAATAAACAGAATTGCAACTTTAATCAAATAAAAATGGCCCTTTCGGGCCTGTGCATCTGCTCCTTGGTTTAATTATATTAATCCTCTTTGGAAAACTCTTCAGGCTTAATCACAGTCACCCCGTCCCCGTGATCCTCAGTTTCATAACCTCCACTAATATCCCGCTGTATTTCCTTTACTTTAGCAATAAGTTCTTCAAGATCCACTTCTTCTTGCTCTTCTGCATCCACGGAAACCTCCCTCGCCTAGTGAAATTAACGAATGAACGGACTTTCATTGTTAATTATTTAGTCCTCTTCTTTCTAAACTCTCTCTAAAATCAACCTCTTCAGTTTCACTGTCTTCACTCACGTTTACCTCCTTATAGCTTGAGGAAAGAACAAACGGATTTGTATTATAAAAAAGTTTTCAAAAAATGTACACCCACCAGGAATCGAACCTGGATCTCCGGCTCCGCAAGCCGACGTCATATCCATTGGACCATGGGTGCGTGGATAGAATTATACTAGAAAAAGAAAAAAAGTCAATGCAATTTCCACTCTCGAGCCAAAAAATCACTTAGTGGCTCCTCTTCTCTGTCTAAGTCTTCCGGAATATATCCCTTCAAGGTTTCTCTCACCTCTACTGGATTTTGTTCCTTCAAAGGGATATGAACCAAGGGTTTTATTTTACTTTCAGTTTCAAAATATAGCTTTTTTATCTTCGGAGGCTCATAGACAATAAAGAAAGCGTCCAGCTCACCATAAGGATAAAACTTATTACCGACTACTATACCCAATTCAGTAATTGCAAAAGGTATTTGAGCAGGCTCTTGATTATGCTGTAAAAAAATAATGATCCCCAATAGCATTATTATCAATGCAAATAGAAAATTTTGAGACCAAACAGCAAAAATAACTAAACCTAGACCCAAAAGAGAAGATATAATAATCCAAGTGGGACCACGATCATGGTCTTCATACTCAGAAATCTCCCACTCGTGTATTATATCTCCTATGATTGTATCTTCTGTTACTTTTTCTGGCATATTATCATTTATCTTGCTTTTATTTTATCACAAAAAAACAATAGACATAAATCAATGTTGCACTTCCACTTAAACTTAATTATAATAACACTGTTAATAATCCTCTATTTTTAAATAGATGCAAGAAAATAATAAGATAGACTTTTTACAAAAAGAAAAAAGAAGAAAGCAAAAAGACAGCAAGTGGAAGAGAATTTTAGGCCTTTCTTTAGTTGTTATCAGCTTAGTCGCTATTATCACCGGTGTTTCTTGGTCAGCGCTACCCTCAAGTGCCGACACTCCAGAAGAGATCAACGATAAGAGTCTAGAACCTAAAGAGCCTAATGATTTTATCCAACAACTAGGTAGCGTAGTAAACCAAAAAGACAAGAACAAGATACAAGACAAAGAGCGAATTAACGTGCTTTTGCTTGGTATGGGTGGACCTGGACATGATGGTCCTTACTTGACTGACACTATTATAATAGGGAGCATCAAACCTAGCACCGGCGAAGTAGCTATGGTTTCTGTACCCCGAGATTTACGAGTAAAAATACCAGATCTAGGATATAGAAAAATAAACTTCGTCAACTCTTATGGGGAACAAAAAAAGGAAAACTGGGGGGCTGCTTACACCACAAAATTAATTGAAAAAAAGTTTAACTTAGATATTACTTATTATGCCAGAATTGATTTCAAAGCATTTAAAGAATTAGTAAATGAAATGAATGGAATAAATGTACAAGTAGAGCAAAGTTTCGTAGACAATCAGTATCCAGGTAAAGGAAACAAGTACCAAACCATAAAATTTGAAGAAGGGGTACAAAAAATGAACGGTTCCAGGGCCTTAAAATATGCTCGCTCCCGCCATGGGACCAATGACCAAAACTCTGATTTTTCAAGAGCTCGTAGGCAACAAAAGGTAATTTTAGCTGCCAAAAGAAAAGCATTGTCCTACGAAACTTTGACTGATCCAAATAAGATATATAATATGCTCAAATCTTTAAATGAGCATATAACCACCAATATGGACTTGGCTGATATAGTTTCTATGATAGACCTAGCTGAGAAAATTAACTTAAAAGACATAAAAACTCTAGTGCTAGATAATGGAAGAAATGGGTTGCTAACCAGCAAAACAATCAATGGGGTGTATTACTTGATTCCAAAATCAGGAAATTTTGAGAAAATAAATAAGAAAATAAAAAATGTATTCGATCTTGATTCAGCCAACTTGGTAAAAAATAAAAATAATCTAGCGCCTAAAGAAATTGAGAAGAAGAAAGAAAATATAGAAATTAAAAACGGAACTTGGAAAGCGGGGCTGGCTGCAAGAACCAAAACTGAGTTAAAACAAAAAGCATTATCAGTTCATAAGATTGGAAACACCTCAGAAAAACCTATAAATAAAAGCGGAATTTATAAAATAGGAGAAGCCAAACAAGATACTATTAAAAAAATAAAAAACCAACTTAACATCCCTATAAAAGACCAGATGCGTCCAGGTATAGATATATCTACCTCTACTGATATTCTCGTAATTTTAGGCAAAAACTATAAAGAATAAAATACATGTCTACCTCGGTTCAAAAATATGAAGGAAAAATGCCTACAGTTGCTATCGTAGGAAGGACAAATGTAGGAAAGTCAACTCTTTTTAACCGATTGATAGAAAAAGAAGAAGCAATAGTATCTGAAAAAAAAGGAACTACCAGAACCAGCAACACAGAAATAGTCCAGTGGCGCGGGGAAAAATTTAAATTAATAGATACTGGCGGACTAGAATTTGATCCTGATCTTCCAATGGAGGATAAAATCGAAAAGCAAGTAAATGCAGCTTTGGACAAAGCAGAGGTAATTATATTTCTAACTGACGGGCAAGAAGCAATACTAAAACAAGAAAAAGAGATAGCTCAAAAACTACAAAGAAAAGAGAAAGATGTGATCTTAACTATGAATAAAATTGATAACGAATCTGATTCCAAATCAGCTTCACTAGAAGAGTGGTATCGCCTGGGCTTAGGAGAACCGATTGAAGTTTCTGCCCTAAACGGACGCAATATAGGCCAGCTTTTAGACAAAATACATGAAATATTAAAAGACAAAGAAGAGTTTCAAGACGAAGAACTTGAAAAAGAAAAAAAAGTTAGTATAATCGGCAGACCAAACGCAGGAAAATCTACTCTCTTCAATAATTTAATAGGTGAAGACGAGGTTATAGTCAGCAAAAAAGCTCATACCACCAGAGAACCTCACAGAACAAAAGTTATTTACTCTCATAAAGTTGGAAAGGAAACTAAAAAAGAAAAGATAAATTTTATAGACACAGCAGGTATCAGAAAAAAGAAAAATGTAGAACCAGGAATAGAACAACAAGGGGTAAACAAAAGTATAGAAGCTATCGAAAAATCAAACATAGTTCTGTTTGTTATAGACGGAAGCAGGAAAATATCAAAACAAGACAAAAAATTAGGAAGCTTGCTGAAAAACAAACTCAAAAGTGTTATTATACTAATCAATAAATGGGATCTTACAGAAGATAACCAAGAAAAAAGAAACTATGTCAAAAAAAGGTTTTTCCAAGACTTTCCTCACTTGGATTTTGCCCCGCTCTTATTCGTCAGTGCTCTAACAGGAAAAAATGTTCATAAAATCTTTCCAAAAATAATTAAAGCTTGGGAGGCTAGAAACATCCACATCCCTGAAGAAGGTTTAAAAAGCTTCTTAAAAACAGCAGCAAAAAAACACAAACCACGAAAAGGTAAAGGCACAAAAGAGCCAAAATTATTAAAAATGAAGCAGGTAAGCACAGATCCTCTGGTCTTTGAGCTTTACATAAATGAAGGCGCATATCTGGCTGATAATTATGTAAACTATCTAAAAAATAAAATGCGGGAGAGATTCGGTTTTTTTGCAACGCCTATTCGTATTAAATTGAAAAAATAACTCTAAAATTAATGAATTTAATAGTTGGTCTAGGCAACCCAGGAAAAAAATATAAGAAAACTAGGCACAATATAGGTTTTATGGTGTTAGATAAGATACATGAAAAACTTCAGATCAGAGATATATCTGACTGGTCACTAAGTGAAAAATTCAATGCTGAAGTATCCGGATGCCATATCGATGGAGAAAAAAATATTTTTGCAAAACCAATGACTTACATGAATAAATCAGGCCAAGCTGTACAGATGATCGGAGATTATTATAGCTTAACTTCAGAAGATCTTATTGTAGTCCATGATGATATAGATATTGAGCTTGGTGAAATAAAGACACAAAAAAATATAAGTTCAGCTGGCCATAAAGGTGTAAATTCTATTATTAATCACATCAATACTAAAAATTTTAGGAGGGTTAGAGTAGGGATTAAAACAGACAAGCTAAAAGATATGGAAGTTTCCGATTTTGTATTATCTAAGTTTGGTTGGTTCGAAAGTGGAACTCTTAAGAAAGTAAAAGACGATGCAGCCGATCAAGTTTTAGATCTTATTAATAAATAATTATATATGCAAAAAGAGGTTATTTTATCTTATTTTCCTAAAATTACCAACAAACGTTTCAAAGACCTATGTAATAACTACTCCTCTTGGCAGGAAATAAAAAATATCACCTTCAATGATTTAAACTCACTAGGCTGGAAAAAAGAGGCTAAAGAGTCTTTTTTTGAATGGCGAAAACAAGTTGATATTGAAGAAATTAAACAAGAACTGAAACAAGAAAATATCGAGTGTGTTACTATATCAGATGAAAATTACCCTAAACTGCTCAAAGAGATCCACGATCCCCCCTTTTGCTTGTTTAAAAAAGGAGAGATTAAAAAAGAAGAATTTGCGCTAGGTATAGTCGGCACCAGAAAAAATAGTAAATATGGTAAACAAGTAACTTACAAAATAGTTAAAAAATTAGCCAGATCCGGTGTAACAATAGTTAGTGGTATGGCCTATGGTATAGATAGTTTTGCTCATAAAGCGACTATGCAAGCAAATGGAAGGACTATAGCAGTTTTAGGAGGAGGTTTAGATGAAAAAAATATATATCCAGCCGAGCACAGAGATTTAGCAGAAGAAATTGTCGATTCCTCAGGGGCAGTAGTTACAGAATACTGCCCGGGAACGTCGCCTTCACAATATACTTTCCCTCAAAGAAATAGGATAATATCAGGTCTTTCGCACGGAGTGTTGGTAGTAGAAGCAGGAGAATCAAGCGGTGCTTTAATAACTGCCGATTCAGCTTTAGATCAAAACCGAGAAGTCTTAGCTATCCCTCACCGAATTACCGACAAAAATGGAGTCGGTGTAAATCAACTAATAAGAGAAGGGGCTACGCCAGTAACTTGTCCTGAAGACATTTTTAATGAGTTTCATCTGGAATTTGATGATGAGCAAGATGAGATTGAGCCGGAAAATAAAAAAGAGGCAGAAATAATAGAATTCTTATCAGAAGAACCTATTCATATTGACAAAATAGTAAAAAAGACTAATCTTAATAGTAGCGAAGTCACTAGCACTTTGTCTATCTTAGAAATGAAAGGTGTCGTTAAAAATCTTGGCAATATGAAGTATGCTATCACTTAGATTTCATGTATAATGTAATCAAATTTGTCCAATTAAATAACAGTAAACAATAAACAGATGAGTAAAAAACTAGTAATAGTTGAGTCCCCTAAAAAAGCAAAAACTATCTCCAAGTTTTTAGATAATAATTATAGAGTTGAACCCTCATATGGTCACATCCGAGATTTACCAAAAAGTGAGATGGGGGTTGAGCTAGAAAATAATACATTTGAGCCTCAATATACAATCCCAAAAAATAAGGCAGATAGAGTAAAAGAACTAAAAGATATTGCTGATAAAAGCGAAGAAGTTATATTTGCTACCGATGGCGACCGAGAGGGTGAAGCTATATCTTGGCATTTGGCTAAAATTTTTGGAATAGACCCTGAAGAAGCCACCAGAATTGAGTTCCATGAAATCACACAAGAAGCAATAGAAAAAGCCTTAAAAAACCCCAGATCCATTGACAAAAAATTAGTTAATGCACAACAAGCAAGAAGAGTATTGGACAGATTAGTAGGTTACGAACTTTCACCTCTATTATGGAAAAAAGTAGCCAAAGGATTATCAGCCGGAAGGGTCCAGTCTGTGGCTTTGAAGTTTATAGTTGAAAGAGAGAGGGAACGACAAGACTTCGAACCGCAGGAATACTGGAGTTTAAAGGCTGAACTAGAAAAAAACAGCTCAGATCTGGAAGCGAAATTAAGAAGTAAAAATGAAGAAAAATTAGATAAGTTTGCAATATCCTCAGAAGCAGAAATGGATAAGGTGCTCGAAAAGTTAGAAGATGTAAACTATATAGTAAAGTCGATAAAACACAAACAAAAGAAAAAGAAGCCCAAGCCTCCATTCACAACCTCCTACCTGCAACAGCAAGCTAACTATCAACTAAACTTCTCTTCCAAAAAAACAATGACAATAGCCCAGCAATTGTATGAAGGTATTGACTTGGGGCAAGGAGAACAAGAAGGATTAATAACCTACATGAGAACAGACTCATTATTCTTATCTGATAACTTTTTAGGGCGGGCTAATGGTTTTGTTGAATCTACTTTTGGGGATGAGTATCAACAATTCAGAAAGTACCAAACCGAATCCGACCAAGCTCAAGAAGCCCACGAAGCAATACGACCTACAGCACCTAAAAGAACCCCTAAATCAATTAAAGACGAACTTACAAAAGACCAGTTTAAGTTATATAATTTAATCTGGAAAAGGTCTATAGCTACACAAATAGCAAATGCAAAACTAGACCATAAAACCCTAGATATTAAGGCTGGTGAGTACGGTTTTAGAGCCACTGGACAAACCATAAACTTCGATGGGTGGCTAAAATTATACCCGAAAAAAGTGAAAGAGAATACTCTCCCCAAACTGAGCAAAGGAGATGAATTAAAATGCAACAATTTAGAGCCAAAGCAACACTTCACCAAACCTCCAGCCCGCTTCTCTGACGCAACACTGGTCAAAGAACTAAAAGAACATGATATCGGAAGACCTTCTACATACGCACCAACTATATCAAAAATAGAACAAAGACAATATGTCACTAGAGACAAGAACAAAAAATTAAAGCCTACTGACATAGCATTTGTAGTAAATGATCTTTTAACTGAACATTTTAGTAATATCGTAGATACTGATTTCACTGCAAAACTAGAACAAGATCTAGACCATATAGCCTCCGGAGACGAGGAATGGAAACCGGTAATATCTGATTTCTATAAACCCTTTCATGAGAACATAGAAGAAAAAACAGAATCAATATCTAAAAGTGAGGTTACTAAAGTCAAAGAACTCGGAGAAGATCCTGAATCCGGAGAACCTATTTTTGTAAAAGTAGGAAAATACGGCCCATACATTCAGAAGGGCACCCAAGAAGGTGAAAAGCCGGATTTCGCCCCTATACCAGAAGATATTGAGCTAAATGAAATAACGATGGAAGACGCTCAAAAACTACTTACATTACCAAAAAAACTGGGGACTGACGAAGAGGGAAACGATATTATTGTAGATGAGGGCAGGTATGGTCCTTACCTAAAATGTAATGACGAAAACTACTCTTTGGAAGATGACCAAGATCCTTACGAAATAACTTTAGAACAAGCTAAAAAAGTAATAAAAGAAGAAAAAGAAAGACAAGAAAAGAAAGAAATAAAAACCTTTGACAAAGAAGGTATAAAAGTGTTAAATGGACCATACGGGCCTTATGTCACAGACGGAGATACCAATGTATCTGTACCGGATGACAAAGACCCTTCTAATTTAAATAAGCAAGAGTGTCAAAAACTTTTAGAAGAGAAAAATGAAAACTGAAAAATATCCCAAAAATGGTGGGGATATAGACGATTTAATAGAAAAAATAAAAGTTTACAAAGAAAATGCAGATACTGACATGGTGCGTTTAGCTTATGATTTTGCAAAAAAAGCACATGAAGGACAAACTAGAAAATCAGGCGACCCCTATATCTCTCACCCATTAGCCGCAGCTCACATAGTAGCTAACATGAGGATAGACCCAAAAGTAATAGTTGGCACCTTACTTCACGATGTACCTGAAGACACCGACAAAACCTTGGATGATTTGAAAGAAAATTTTGGAGAAGAAGTAAGAGATATGGTAGCCGGTATTACGAAAATAGGTAAGCTAAAATATAGAGGTGTTGAGAGATATATAGAAAATCTCAGAAAGCTGTTCGTAGCAATGGCTGAGGACGTAAGAACGATGATTATCAAATTTGCTGACAGAGTACACAACCTTTCTACCCTAGAACATCTTCCCGAAAAAAAGAGATATAGAATCGCACTAGAAAGTTTGGAAATCTACGCCCCCATTGCAGCAAGGCTGGGCATGGATGAGTTTAAAGGAAGGCTTGAGGACCTGTCTTTCAAGTACGTATACCCTGAAAAATATGAAGAAGTGAAAGAATTAAGAGAACAAAAGCTAGGTGGTAAGGAAGACTATTTTAAAAAAGTAGCGAAAAAAGCAAAGAAGGAATTAAAAGAGTCTAATATAGACGTAATCAATGTAGAAGGAAGAAATAAGAGACTATACAGCTTCTACAAAAAATTACAAAGAAAAGGGGAAGCAGCAAAAATATATGATCTAATTGCTTTGAGAGTAATCGTACCATCGATCGCAGATTGTTATGCAGCCTTAGGAACTCTGCACAACAACTGGAAGCCGATGAGAGGAAGAATAAAAGACTATATATCACAACCAAAGCCCAATGGTTATAAATCTCTTCATACTACCGTTTTTGGTAAAGATGGAGATATGATTGAATTTCAAATCAGAACCGAAGAAATGCACCAAGAAGCACAATATGGTGTAGCTGCACACTGGCATTATGATGAACATGGAGCCTCTGCACCTAAGCAAAATATAGACTGGATTGACGAGTTCGCAGAAATTCAAGAACAAACCTTGGATCAGCTTTCTGATCTTGAAGAATTAAAAGTAGATTTCCTAAAGAAAAGACTATTTGTCTTTACTCCTCAAGGTGATGTAATTGATTTGCCGGAAGGCTCCACTCCCGTAGACTTTGCCTATGAAATTCATACTGAAATAGGAAATACATGCGTATCAGCAAGAGTAAATAACAAAGTTGTAAGCTTAGACACCAAATTAAAAAACAGCGACGTAGTAGAAATAATAACCGACGAAAACAGGAAGGGCCCAAACCCGGATTGGCTTGAGTTTGTAAAAACATCTAAAGCAAAAAAGAAAATAGAATCAGCCAAGAAAGATTCAGTTTCAGATTGGATCAAATCAGTCTTTCCCAAAGAGGAACAATAATAAAGTCAGTCTAAATTCCACCTTTAAAATAAAAAAACCACCCGACTTCACGGGTGGTTTTTAATTCACTAGTTAAGTCTTTAGTAAATATCGCCAGGAAAGCTTTAAGGGCTCGTGCCTTGTTTGTTAAAGATATCATCCGGGAAGTTATTCATCGTAATCGGTTTTCCTGTCTCATATTCTTCACTCGGATCTACGGTTACAATTCTATCAAACCTAAACCCAAGAGCTTCAAATACTTTTTCGTTTTTTATATGCCTCTTTACTAAGTTGCCGAATGCACCTTTATCTATTCGATACACCTTATTAGAATCTGGGTATTTGATTAGAGTACCTACAGGATGATGATCAGTATAATCGATCTTTCCGGCAGACTCATACCTATCAAGCAAAGAAGGTGCTACATCTTGAATCCAGTTCCACTTATAATTCAACTCATTGAATACTTTTTCTTCTGTAATCCAGTACTTCTTATTGCCTAGCAATAAGTATACTCTATTGTCTGAAGGAATTTTCACAAGAGAACCACCTTTAAACAACCCCATCTCTTTTGACTTAGGACCATAAGGAACAAATCCAGCACTATCATCTAGAACTTGATTCAACTTACTTTCTGCTACAGAATTAATGCTAGCAAACGAGTCGAAATAAGTGTTGAATATACGCTTAGACTGAAATGGTCTCTTTGTACAATCTTCTGTTATCAGCCATACCGAAGAAGTATCAAGGTGGGTGTACGGCTCTCCTTCTTCTAGAGGACAAGAACCTGTTGTTTCTTCTTCTGTAGTTCCTGGATTCTCCTCTTCTGATCTGGTTTCCTCTCTTTCTTGTTCTTTGCTGTCCTCATCTCTTGCTCTGTCTTCAGACTTTCCAGGTGCTCCTGAGCTAATATTTACTCTGACTTTTTGATTTAACTGAGTACCTTTTGCAGAAAAGCTAATGACATCTCGATTAGCTTTTCGGTTTTTACCGGGCAAGATTACTCTTACTCTCTTCTCTTTTTGTTGAGGAGTGAACATTATAGATTTTGGTGCAATCTTAACTTGTTTTTCCTGACTTTCAGCATATAAGAATACTGGTTTAGAGATATCAGAGAATAGCCTTACATTGTAACTTGCTGGTTGGCCCAATCCTACAGTAATTTCTTTAGGGTTGATACCAAACTCTAAGTCTAAGGTTCCTGTTTCTGTCTGTTCTTCTCTGCTTACTTCACTACAAGATTTATCTTCTATTTCGCTGGAAATATTATCGGTTTCAAGCTCTCTTGCGTATTCTTTTGCTCCTCTTTTTGTATCAAAAGTTTTCTTATTTACACTTTCATCTTCGGGAATAACACAGAATGGACCCTCAAATGAAGCTGACTCTCTTTTTCTGTCTGGACAAGCTCCTCCTTCCACTTCCACTTCAGTTTCCATATCTTCATGAATCGTACACACAACTCTATAGCTTCCAGCCCGGTTGAACCTCAATTTTACACTTTCTCCTCCGTTTAAGCTTATGTCTACACCAGCTCTTTCGATGGTAACTGTATGCTCAACAGAGTCACTATTTATAAATCTAACCACGCTACCTGCTGAAATTTCTGCTTGAGACTGAAATTGTACCCCTTCCATCTCTATGATGCTATCAGCCTCTACATCACTACTAACTTCTTCTACAGTAGGTCTATCCTCAAAAGCAGGACATTGTCTTTCTTTCTCTTCTCGATCTACTTCACTACACGCTCTGTCCTCAATTTCACTTGAAATATTGTCCGTATCGAGGCTTCTAGCATATTCTTTTGCTCCTGATATAGTATCAAAAGGCCTTTTGTTCATACTCTCATCTTCAGGGACAACACAGAAAGGACCTTCTGTAGTGCTGTCTCGTGTAGTTTCAGAACATTCTCCTTGAACAATCTCTGAGTCAGGGTAATCAGTCTGATAAGATTCAGCCAGTTCTCTTGTTTTGGCTTCAACATCATCTCGGCTTGGAATCTTTACACAGTAAGGACCACTACTCTCTGAGGTCGTGTCCTCTTCAGTGGTAGTGCCAGTTGTACTTTCCTCACAAGGACCCATTGTATATTCTTCTATACCTTCCTCTTGTGCCATACACTCGCTTTCGTAGGTATATCCATTTACACTGCAAACCTGTTTCTTTTCTGAGCACGACTGATTAGTTTCTTCTGGACATTCTTCAGTGGAGACCTCACCTGCATTCTCTTCAGCGTAAGCTTCTGCTTCTGATCTTACGGAAAACTCTTCATTTCCACTTTCAGTATACACACAGAATGGACCTTCCTGAACACATTCACCCTGAACAATCTCTGAGTCAGGGTAATCAGTCTGATAAGATTCAGCCAGTTCTCTTGTTTTGGCTTCAACATCATCTCGGCTTGGAATCTTTACACAGTAAGGACCACTACTCTCTGAGGTCGTGTCCTCTTCAGTGGTAGTGCCAGTTGTACTTTCCTCACAAGGACCCATTGTATATTCTTCTATACCTTCCTCTTGTGCCATACACTCGCTTTCGTAGGTATAACCATAGGCGCTACACACTTGCTGAGTCTCAGAACAGGTAGTAGTCGAACCAAAAGAATCAGTTGTGGTGGTATCACTAGAAGAATCGGTAGTACTTTCACAAGCAGCCCAAGTGGAGTCAATAGATACCCCTTTCTCTTCAGCTATACACCTATTGTCATAAATATTACCATCAAAGCCACACACATCTTCTTGCGTGGAACAGCTGGAAGAGCCTGTAGTTGTATTAGTTTCTTCGCAGGCTCCCATTGTATAGTCTACGCCTTCCTCTTGTGCCATACACTCGCTCTCATAAGTGTAGCCATTAACACTACAAACTGC
>JBDGRL010000058.1:0-4655 GCA_042218065.1 Candidatus Magasanikiibacteriota bacterium
AGAAAACACGCAGAAAAAATAGTACCCACTATCGAAGCGGTTATGAACGACTTTGGGAAGCCCGACGCCATAGCTGTAACGTCCGGGCCCGGACTTATGACGGGACTGATGGTGGGGGTGGAGACTGCAAAAGCACTGTCGTATCTATGGAAAAAACCGATAATCCCAGTAAACCACCTGGAAGGTCATATCTACAGCCCGAAGATTCAAAATCTAGACCAAAAGGAGCACATAGGGTATGAGTTCCCCGCTTTAGCATTAATCGCAAGCGGAGGTCACACAGAGCTGATCCTGATGAAAGATCACAGAGAATATGAACAAATAGGAGCAACGGTTGATGATGCTGTGGGGGAGGCATTTGATAAGGTGGCCCAACTTCTGAATCTTGATTATCCCGGAGGCCCTGAAATTGAACAACAAGCCAAATCCGGTGACCCGGAAGCGATTAGTTTTCCCCGCCCCATGATAGACTCGGGTGATTATGATTTTAGCTTCTCCGGGCTAAAAACAGCTGTACTTTATTGGCTAAAAGACAACCAAGTCGGAGAAGATGAGAGCTTGGAAAATATTTGTGCCAGCTTCCAGCAGGCAGCAGTAGATGTGCTGAAACGAAAAGTAAAACAAGCTATAGAAGAATACGACCCAAACACCGTCTTACTGACCGGAGGGGTTAGTGCTAATCAGCTGCTTAGAGATAGTTTTAGCCGGAAAAACTACGATATTTACTTTCCTTTGAAAAAGTACTGTATGGACAATGCGACTATGATCGGGATCGCAGGTTATTACCAACATCAGTCAGAAGAGCCCCCTGCGTGGCAGCAGGTGCAGGCCGATCCTAATCTAAGTCTTTAGCCCTTATTTAAATAAAGTGAATTGCAACTAACAAACTAAAACTCTATAATAAACCCAAGATTTTTAAAACCCTAAAATGCCACAACAAGACATTAAACTCATATCCACCTCCAGCCACCCAAGCTTTGCTCAAAAAGTAGCCGAACAGTTAAATGAAGAGATGGTCCCCACTGAGCTGTTCGAGTTCAGCAATGACAATATGATGTTTAAAATTTTGGAGAGCGTCCGAGGTTCAGATGTTTTTATTATCTCGACCCAGGCCCCGCCCGTACACAAGAACTTATGGGAGGCTATCTTGGCCATTGATGCGGCCAAACGCGCTTCAGCAAAACGAGTGACAGCGGTCCTGCCCTACTTCCCGTACGCCCGCTCGGATCAAGAGGATCAACCCCGCATCAGCATAGGAGCCAGATGCTTAAACAGCTGCCTGGAATCATGTGGTGCCGACAGAGTTTTGACTACGGATCTACATTCAGATCAAATACAAGCCTTCTTTAGTCCCGAGCATCAGTGTGACCAGCTGAAGGCAACCCGTCTTCTTTGTAATTATTTGAGCAACAACTTAGTATTGGAGGATTATGTCTTGGTTGCACCGGATCCGGGAGCGGTTAACATGATTCAAGGATATCAAAACAAACTTGGTCTACCCCTGGCTATTATAGATAAAAGAAGAGATGATAATCAGGATAAACCACAAGCAGCCAATGTGGTCGGTGAAGTCGAGGGCAAAAACTGTTTGATTATAGATGATGAGGTCTCCTCCGGAGGAACCCTGATGGAAGCAGCAGAGCTACTAAAAGAAAAAGGGGCCAACAAAGTAGTGGCTACCTGTGTCCACCCGGTTTTAGGAGCTGACGCCCCTGAAAAGATACCTGAAAGCGAAATCGATAAATTAATAACTACTGATACTATCCCCACAAAAAACAAAGAGTTCGACAAGCTGGAAGTGAAGACAGTAACAAACTTGTTTGCAAATGCAATCAAAAGAATAAATAAAGGTGAAAGTATCAGCAGTCTATTTAATTAATCTATTCTACCCGTATTTTTCCGGATCCGACTATCTCCTCCAGTTGGGATATAACACTATCTTCCGGATTTATCTGTGAATCTGCTTTGATAGTTTTAGTGCCGACCTGTAGGTATACTTGAGCATCTCCTTGTTCGCCCTCAAAAAACTTCTTTAAATCATTCATTTTTTGCTTCAGTTCTGATTTTGAAAGATTTATTACTACACGAGAATCTTCTTTTTCACTGTTCTCACTTACCGGGGTATTATTCTGATTTGAGCTTGAGCTCTGTTCTTGATTACTGGACCCGTTAGAACCACCATTTGTGTTAGGGGTTTCATATTTCAGCTTAGTCTTTATATTTTTTAAATTATCACCTCTAATCTCGTAAACATTCTGAGCAAAAATCTTGTCATCACCACCATCTTCCGGGGTTCTCCCTACTACCACTACAATATTACCCTCTTCCCATTGGTCTTTAGTTTTTTCATAAGCCTTAGGGAAAGCTAAGTATTCTTTTTTTCCGGTGGTGTCTTGAATCGAGGCGAACATCATCGGTGAACCGTGTTTAGTTATTTTTTTGTCGGTATTATCTATAACCCCCCCTGTCACCACCCACTCATCTTTGGGGAGAGTTTCAATATCTCCCAGGGGAGTTAATATATCAGAGAGCTCCTTTTGATAATCCTTAAATGGATGCGAAGACAGATAGATCCCAAGCAGCTCCTTTTCCCAGTCAAGCTTCTCTTCCATAGACGCCGGTTCAGCGTCCTCCATACGAACCTCGGAGTCCATATCGACACTACTTTGCGAGAATAATGATTCTTGGTTTGTCTCCATCTTCTCTTGAATCTTTTTGTTATACTTCCGCATGTTTTCAACGTTTTGAAGCAGCTCATTGCGAGAATAGTCAAAACAATCCATAGCACCCACCATAGCCAGACACTCCAGAGCAGTTTTATTTAGATCTTTATCCTGAACCCGCTCGAGAAAGTCCTCGAGGCTGGTGTAGGGGCCATTTTCTTTTCTCTCTTCTTCGATTACTTCACAAATATGATCACCTACGTTTTTAATGGCGTTGAGACCAAACCGGATCCGTCCGGACTCATCAGGCTCGGACACCATAGCAAAATTCTTCTCACTCTCATTTATATCCGGCGGCAGCACCTCTATATCCATACTCTCACACTCCCGAACTACCTCTGCCACTTTGTCTTCATCACCTGACTCAGCTTTTAAGATAGAAGTCATGAACTGAACCGGGTAGTTCGCCTTCATATAGGCTGTCTGGTAGGCTACTATCCCATAGCTTGAGGCATGACTCTTATTAAACGCATACTCTGCAAAAGGTTTTATCCGCTCCCACAGCTCATCAGCCAAATCTCTGTCAATACCATTATCCTCACATCCGTCCTTGAATTTCTTTTCTTGTTTTTCCATCAGTTCAGGTATTTTCTTACCCATAGCTTTCCTAAATTTGTCAGCTTCCTCCCAGTCATAACCTGCCAATTTGATAGCAGTAAGCATAACATCCTCTTGGTAAATCAGCAAACCATAACTTTGCTCTAATACATCTTTCAGCTGGGGGTGGGGATAATCCACTTTACTCTCATCCTCCTTACGGTCAATATATTCGGGGATAAACTCCATCGGACCCGGTCGATACAAGGCTACCAGAGCCATAAGGTCCTCTATCCGCTCCGGTTCCATTTCTTTGACCCAGCGGGTCATACCGGCACCGGACATCTGAAACACCCCTTCAGTGTGTCCATCGGCAAGCATTTCATAAGTCTTCTCATCATCATAAGGAAGGTTATATATATCTATATCCTCACCGGTGGTCTCCTCCACTAAATCGACTGCATTTCCTAGTATAGATAAGTTTCTAATCCCCAACACATCGTATTTGAGCACCCCGGCAGACTCGACCGAGTGCATCTCGTATTGTGTAATTACATTGTCACCATCAGTCTCTAGCTGAACCGGAGTAAAGTTCGTAAGCTTGCTGGGAGAGATCACCACTCCGGCTGCATGAATCGAGGTATGTCTGGCTCTACCTTCTATCTGCTGAGATAGATCCAGCAGTCGCTCTACTTTCTCATTCTCATTATAGAGCTCGTTCAGCTCCGGGTCATCCTCTATCGCCTCCGCTATCCCGTCCGATTCCATCGGTATTAGCTTAGCGACCTGATCACAAAAAGAATATGAGTAACCCAAAACACGGCCGGCATCTCGGACTGAACCTCTGGCTTTCATAGTTCCAAAGGTAATGATCTGAGCTACTCTATCCTCACCATAAGTTTCAAACAAGTATCTTATCACCTCATCTCTACGGTCGTCAGCAAAGTCGGTATCAATATCCGGTGCGGACGGACGATAAGGATTTAAAAATCTTTCAAAAGGAAGCTGAAAACGTACCGGATCTACAATAGTAATGTCTAAGATATAGGAAACGAGCGACCCCGCAGCAGATCCACGAGTCGTCTCTACTATACCCCGATCGCGTGCAAACTGTACATAATCAGCAACACAGAGAAAATAAGGAGAGTAGCCTTTGATTTCTATAATCGCCAGCTCATACTCTATTCTGCCTACTATCTCCGGGGTGACCTCATCATAGGTATCAAAAACTCGATCATACACCTCTTGTCTGAGATAATCCTTAGCCGATACATCTTCCGGTACTCCGATCTCTTCAGCCGGTGCAAAGTGCCAGTCATCCAGTTCGATCTCAATATTGATACGATCAGCGATCCGCCTAGTATTTTTTATCGCCTCCTCGTTGTGTTTAAAACG
>JBDGRL010000059.1:0-1801 GCA_042218065.1 Candidatus Magasanikiibacteriota bacterium
TTTGAATTTATTGCCGTCCATGTAGGTGTTTCCTTTCATTTCTTTTAGGGTTTGGATCAGGTTTTCTCTGGTTTTATCATCAGTTGCAGAGCTGTTGTAGGTGCGTTCATCTTTTAGTGCCTCAATACCTTCTTCGGTTATCTCAATTCTTAGCTGCTTTGGTCGCTCTATGGTTATCTTTTTGTAGCCGAAGAATTCATTATCAAAGATTTTGGAGTATTCTCCTTCTTGGTAGTTGTCATAGATATCTACGATCTCACTGATCTGATCTTCTGAGATGTAGTGGCGTTTGTTGCCGAGACTCTTTTTCATATCTTCATACATCTCGCGGGCGTCGATCATCTGTACTTTTCCTTCTCTAGCTTTGTGTTTGTTGTTTGAGAGGATCCAGATGTAAGTGTTGATGCCGGTGTTGTAGAATAGCTCATCGGGAAGTCCGACGATAGTCTCCAGCCAGTCATTTTCTATGATCCAGCGTCTGATCTCGCTTTCTCCACTGCCTGCATCTCCGGTAAACAGTGGTGAGCCGTTGAAGACGATACCGACTCTGGAGCCGCCGTTTTCTCTCTTTTTCATTTTGCTAAGCATATGTTGAAGGAAAAGCAAAGATCCGTCGCTGACTCTAGGCGTACCCGCTTCGAATCTACCTGCTGAACCACGCTCCTCTTCTTCTTCGATATAGTCGCGGACTTTCTTCCACGATACTCCAAAAGGTGGATTGGTTATCATATAGTGGAAAGTGTCTTTCGGTCGGTTCAGCTTGTCATTGGTAAAGGTGTTGCCGTGCTTTATATTCTCCGCCTCTTCTCCTTTTATCAACATATCGGCTTTGGAGATAGCGTAGGTTTTGTCATTTAGCTCCTGTCCATATAGATACACATCTGCTTCACTGTTTATTTTCTCTATTTCTTCCTTAGCAATAGTAAGCATCCCACCAGTTCCACAAGCTGGGTCATATATTTTTCGAAGAGCTGTTTTTGAATTAATATCACCATTACCTGCAATAATCAGTCTAACTATCAGCCGAATGATCTCTCTAGGGGTAAAGTGCTCTCCGGCTGTTTCGTTTGATTGCTCGGCAAACTTTCGGATCAGCTCTTCAAAGATTGTTCCCATCTCGTGGTTGGATACTTCATCCGGGTGTAGGTCTATATCGTTAAACTTTTGGATCAGTTGATACAGTAGATCTTTGTCTTTTAGATTTGAGATTTCTTTATCAAAATCAAAATGCTCGATGATATCCCGAGCATTTTTGCTGAAGCCGTTGATATAGTTGCGAAGGTTTTTGTCTATGTTGTTTGGATCTTCGGTGAGTTTTTTGAAAGTGAATTTGGATATATTATAAAAATTTTGACCAGCTGCATTTTTTAAGGGAGCTGGATCTTCACCAAGACCTCTCTCCTCTAGTTCTTCTTTTCTTTTTAGAACTTTTTCTTTGGTCGGATCGAGTACATCATCGAGTCTTTTTAGTACTGTTAGTGGTAGGATTATATCTTGATATTCATGCTGTTTGTAATCACCACGAAGCAAGTCTGCCAGCTCCCAGATGAAGTTTACTTTTTGTTGAAAATTTTTGGTCATTTTGCCTTGGATTTATAATTTTTTTCTTTGAGCCAGTTTAGTTTTTCTTGTTGGGGGTTTTGGGAGTCGGAGTTTTGTTTTTCTGGTGGCATAAAAATAAAAAAGAAGTTGAATTATTAGTTTAATTATAGGATTTTAGGGTAGTTCAGTCAATTTAAAAAAACCACTACTTAAAAACCATAATCCAAAGAAAAACCAAGAGCTATCATGATAATAAAAC
>JBDGRL010000006.1:0-1424 GCA_042218065.1 Candidatus Magasanikiibacteriota bacterium
TACTACCTAGCCCGACTCCTCTTCCAGAGAGGATTGGGTTTCATTTACCTCCTCGCCTTCATTGCTGCTTTGCACCAGTTTGTACCATTGTTGGGAGAAGACGGGATTTTACCGGTGCCGGACTTTGTTGATCGAGTTGAGTTTTCAGATTCTCCTAGTATTTTTCATTGGCACTACTCGGATCAATTCTTTAAGCTCTTGGCTTCTGTTGGTCTTGTTTTGTCAGTACTAGCGACTGTCGGTGTCTCCGAGATGAGTTCGGTCTGGGTCTCTATGATTGTGTGGGGATTGCTTTGGTTGATTTATCTATCCATTGTAAATGTAGGGCAGACATTCTTTAGCTTTGGCTGGGAGTCGATGCTGTTGGAAGCTGGGTTTTTAGCTATATTTTTAGGCAGTTTTGGTGCAGCTGTACCGGTGCTGGTGGTATTTTTGATCCGCTGGATGTTGTTTCGTGTGGAGTTTGGTGCGGGGCTGATCAAGCTGCGTGGAGATGAGTGTTGGCGCAAGCTTACTTGTATGGATCATCATCACGAGACTCAGCCGATCCCGAATCGTTTGAGTTGGTATTTTCATAATTTACCTCAGTGGTTTCACAAGCTTGAGGTGGCGGGCAATTTCTTTGCTCAGCTTATCGTTCCGTTTGGATTATTTTTACCACAGCCGATAGCGGGTATTTCTGCTTTGATTATTATCTTGACTCAGTCTTATCTGATGTTGTCCGGAAACTATAGCTGGCTCAATTTACTTACCATTGTTTTGGCTTTTTCTGGCTTTTCAAACTCTCAACTGCAGTGGGTCATTCCGGCTTCAGTTCCGCAAACTTTAGCTAGTCCTATTGCATTTGAGACTCTGGTCTATGCAGTAGCTGCAGCTTTTGTGTATATGAGCATTGGCCCGATAAAAAATATGCTCTCGAAAAACCAAAAGATGAACTACAGCTTCAATCCACTGCATCTGTGCAATACTTATGGTGCCTTTGGTAGTGTTACTAAAACTAGATATGAGGTGGTTTTAGAGGGAACTACTGATGAGAAGATTACAGAAGATACCGACTGGAAAGAGTACAAGTTCTGGGGCAAGCCCACGGACACTGATCGAGCCCCCAGCCAGATTGCACCGTATCATCTACGGCTTGATTGGCAGATGTGGTTTTTGCCTTTCCGCGCTCAAGTTACAAGTCGTGGAGTATATTTACCTTATGGGCATCCTCGTTGGTTCGTTAGTTTTATCAAAAAATTATTGGAAGGTGATGAAAAAATGAATAGACTTTTAGAGGAAAATCCATTTGAGGATAAGCCGAACTATCTTCGGGCTAGGTATTACAAGTATGAGTTTACTAGCCCTGAAGATGACACCGATGATTGGTGGAGCAGAGAAGCAGTGGGTGATTTTCTCGGTCCGGTTAGTTTGGGGGATTTATA
>JBDGRL010000060.1:0-3429 GCA_042218065.1 Candidatus Magasanikiibacteriota bacterium
AGGGTCTGTCCCGAGATGATATAATAACCTTAGAGTATGAAACTGACAGTGAGTTCCTGCAGGAAGTGATAGAAGAGCACAAAGAGAAGTTGAAAAATAGGGTGCATGCTGATAAGTTAGTTAAAGAAAGCTGTCAAGAAGAAATTGAAGTAAAAAAAGAAAAGGTAGCTTTTAACATCAAATAAGTTTAATAAAAAGTTTTAATTATGCCATATTCATCTCAAGGAGAAGGAGCACCAGAATATATGAAAGATATTTACGAAGATGGTTCAGAATCACCGGAAGAAAAGGAGAGTAAAGAAAATGAGAGGTTAAGAGAATTTCAACAAAAAGCAATGGAACTACTTGAGTTATATGGAGTGGTAGAACAAAAAGAGGGACATACCATTGTAGATTTGGAAAAAATCAAAGATTTTCGGCAAAAACTTGTTTCTGGAGAAAAAACTCGAGAATCTTTTAGGTTTTCTCGCTATAATGATCTGATGAAAGAAAAGGCCGGCTACACTAAAGAAGAAATTGAAATTTCAAAACAAAAAACAGAGAAAGTAAAAGAAGGCATACCTGGAGAAAAACTGGAGAGATATAATAGAATGCAAAAACTTAGAAGGAAATTAGGCACTGATTACTTCGACTATTTTGAAAATAACGCTAGATATTTTTTACTCAGTGCTTTTAAAGATAAGGAGGTGATTACTAAGCAGGAATTTGATGATGGAAAAGAGGGAGAAAAACCTCTTTTTTATCACCCTGAAAATAAAGCAGAAGCATTTAGCAAAGAAAAAATCAAAAATGCCAATTTCCATATCGGACCTTGGGAAATAGATACGGGTTTAAAAAGCCCTGTAGAGAATTATTCCCCCCTAAAAGAGGACCTAGACTATACGGAGGTCTCCCTAGCTGCTGTGATCTATAATAAAAATTATGGTGATGGAGAAAGAAAAGACGGAGAGCTGCTGGTGAGAAGTGTGGATTATGAAACAAATCAGTATTTTGAAGAAAGGTCTAGTATATCCAGAGATTGGGTTACGAAAGGTAATGAAATTTATGGTACTGATTTTGTGCAAACCAAATTCTGGTCTTCCCCTAGAGAGTCTCTGGAAGAGGGAAATTACGAAAATTTACAAGATAATGACCTTTTAAGACCGGATGACTTTGAGGCTATGGGCACTAGTGAGGTTTTTGATAAATTTGGTGTTTACAGCAAAATAGAACAAGAAAAAGGTTTAATTATGATAGAAGGAAATAGGTATTCACTTGGTTCTGAGTATGCTGACGGGAATCATTGGGTGGCTTCTCTGGGAGAGGATAAATTTGCAATTTTAAAATCAGAGACTGAAAGTAATAGTCCGGATGAAGTAGTAGCTACATTTGACAAAGCACAACCTGATTCTGGGTATATAGGTAAGAGTCAGGTGAGAAAAGACCTTAATTTATCAAAATATGAAGAAGGGGTTGACGAGGTTTTTTTGAAAAGAAAACCTGAAGAAAACAAAAAAGAATATCAAAAAAGACTAGAACAGGAATTGCTTGATTTTTCAGAACTGCTTGAACTAAAAAAAGAAGTTGTAAGAAAAACTGATGTGTCTTTAGAAAGATTAAGGCCAGAACAACAGCACGCGTTTTTAAGATTTTATAAGAATAAAAAAGAGAACGATTCGGAAAACTTGGATAAGATACATAACTTTGTTAACACCTATGAAGAAGTGGGGCTAAAAAGCTTTGATGCTCTTGAGTATAGTAATTTTTCTGGTGATGACTTACTAGAAATCGGTAAAAAGCCGGAAACCTCAGCAGATGCTGTTGTGTTTTTTAGGAAGTATAATGAAGTTATGGAAAGAATAAGTGATTTGGGCAAAGAAATAAGATCATTCTTTAAAAGAGAGCAAAATCAGTATGTGGACAAAAAACAACTATCTTTTGAGATAGCAGACAGGGCTTCCAGAATTTTAGCCAAAGGTTTAGAATCAGAGGGTGAGACTTACGAAGAAATCAAAAAAGATTTAGAAGAAATAGAGGGTGATATAATAACCTTCACCTCAATCTTCAAAACAGCTTTCAAGGGAAAAGAAGAGGTAGATTTTGAACAAGTTAGAGGTTTGGATTTTGAAAAAGAGACTGTAGATGAAATTGAGGAAGAGGATGAGGAAAAAATGAAAAAGATAGTAGAAAAAAATTATGGAAACCGTGGTCTTGTGGGAGAAATGGTTATCAAAGAGTTTAGTAGTTATTTTGAGCAAGATAACGATAAAAATCCCGAGTTTTATATCCTAAGGAAAGAAGACCCTGATACAAGCGAGCTTGAAGTGGTGGGTTTTGTTCGTTTTGATCAACCAAAGGACGGTACAAGAGAGTGGGGTTCTTTTAATGTTGACCCTGACTTTAAAGGTGGAGCAATTGGTAATTCTTTGTTTATTAATAGTGTTGAAGAAGAAGGAAAAGAATATAATTTAGAAGCAGTAGTGGAGCCGGATTTGGGTATAGCCAGCTATTATATTGAGCAAGGTGATTTTGTAGTCGAAGATATTACTGAGCAAATGATAGAGTCAGAAGATCGACAAGAAAGGGATGTTGTTTTTAATATACTTTATGATAAAGATTTAATCGATGACTTGGATACTAAGCAGCTTAGCGTTGATGAGGTAGAAAAGAGGTATAAAGAAGCAAAAGAAAAATATGAAGGCACAAGAGATGAGATGCTAGAAAAACAAATAAAATCAGATGAAGAGGAGATAATTTTACAATATGACCCTGAGGAATTTAGAGGGCAGCTAGTAGAGGACACTCATAGGTTAATAAGAGAAGGTTATGTTGGTACTAGGTATTTTCCTGAAGGTGAAGATAGCTCCAGGTATCTAGTTTTTGAAAAGAAATCACCTTAGTTTTTGTCTACTTCTTCCTTCATTTTTTCTTGTAGGTCTTTTGATGGTTCTAAAAATCCACTTTTTTTAGATTTGTTCCAAATTAAGTTAAAGATAGCTTTATTTATCTCATAAATGTCTTTGTGTTCTATTATTATAGATATTAGGCTTTCCTTGGTTAGGGTAAAATACATAACTTTATTATCGTAAATTTGAACACTAGCGGAAAAAGGATTGGTCTTGTCGGGAAGCAGTCTAACTTCAGTTAATTTTTTATATTGTTCAATATTAGGAATATCTGAATATGGCTCTGTACTTAATATTTTTTTGTTGACACCCTGATTGATTCTTTCTTTTACATACTCTATTTCTATTTCCGGCACAACGTTTTCTATTTCAGAAGGGTTTACTACTGCTAATATCTCCTCTCGTGCTGAGAGAGTGTCGTGTATCGCCTCCTCAAAACCGTCTTTCCCTTCAAAAAATCGAACTCCGGGCTTGCTCTCAGCTAGATTGTACTCACCTTTTAGCTGACCGATGATACTCTCCAGCTGGGCGTTCATCTGCTCGA
>JBDGRL010000061.1:0-5312 GCA_042218065.1 Candidatus Magasanikiibacteriota bacterium
TACTTGCTCAGCTTCTTCTAACTTTAGACTAACCACATCACTTACTCCTGAATCCATTGTAACACCATACAAGGCATCAGCTGCATGCATCGTAGTTCTATTGTGGGTTATTAGTATAAACTGAGACTCTTGAGCTAATTCTTCTAATATGTCTATAAACCTATCAGTATTTGCCTCATCTAAGGTGGCTTCCACCTCATCTAATACTATAAATGGAGATGGGTTGGTATTGATTATTGCACAAATCAGTGCAAGAGCGGTAAGGGTTTTTTCTCCTCCGGATAGGGTTCTTATATTATCGACATTTTTCTTCGGAGGAGATGCTTCAATTTCTATACCAACTATCGCTTCTTGTGAAGACTCAATTTGCTCCTCTTTTTCTCCGTAAACCCTGTTTAAGTCAGCTTTTCCTCCCCCAAATAAAGTCTGAAAATTGTCTTCAAATTTATCTTTTATTTCTCTAAAAGAGTTCTCTCTTTTTTCTTTCATGGTTTCATCCAGTTCTTTTATCAACTCCTTGCTGTCTTTCATAGCTTCTTCTAAATCATTCAGTTGCTCTTCCAGGTTGTCGCACTCCTGTTTCAACTCTTCGTACTCATCCTTGACTTTAGGATCAATCTCACCGATTAGATCTAGTTTATATTTAAGCTCTTGGATTTCTTCCTTAGCATCATTTTTATTTGACCAATCTAACGTATCTACATTCTTGTCTAATAATTCTTTTATAGTAATGTTTAGAACTTCTTTCACTTCCTGAGATACATCTCTTTGTTTGGTCTGTATCTTTTCTAATCTTTTCTTTTTGTTTTTTATTTTATTTTGTAAGTCCTTAAGCTCTAATTGTTTCTCTTGCAGCTCATCCTGCAAATTAAACATCCTTTTTTTCTTCTCTTCTTCTTGTTCATTGAATTTTTCTATTTTTTTACTTATTTTCTGAGCTTGTTGTTTATATTTTTCAATCTGGCTTTCTATTTCTTCTTTTCTAGCACGTAAATCTTCAAGATTTTCGCTATACTCCTCAGGATCCATCTGAGCTAAATCTAAGTCGGACTGTAAATCATCCACCTCCTTCTGTATGACTTCTTTCTTTTCTTTTAATAGCTCTTCTTTATTTTTTTTCTTTTGTCTTTTATTTTTTAATTTTGATAGCTCAGATTGGATATCGTTTTTCTGTTCGTTAAGCTGGTCAAGCTCATCTTGTTTTTGTTTTAACTCCTCTTTCTTCTTTCCGATATTAATTTTCTTTGAGCTATCACCAAAACTAAGATTCTGCTTATTTTTACGATGACCACCTGTAATGCTTCCACTTTTATTCAAAACATCTCCCTCCAAGGTTACCATTCTAATCCGACCAATACTTATTTCTTTTGCTGTCTGTATATCTTCTATAATTAGAGTAGAACCTAATGTATACTTGAAAGCCTGTGTGTACTTTGGATCAAAATCAACCAAATTAATAGCTAAATCATATATCTTAGGATGATTGAACTTTGAAATGTCGCTTATATAAGGGTCAAGCTTCTCTAAAGGCAAAAATGTGGCATAACCGAGTCTATTCTCTTTCAGATAGTCAATACATTGCTGTGCCACATTCTCATCTTCTACCACCAAAGAAGATAGCTGCGAACCTGCGGCAATATCCACTGCAAGTTGAAATTTATCTTCTACTCTTCCCAGCTGAGCTAAAGTACCGAAAAGACCATCGAATTTTCTTTTATTTTTTAATAACTCATCAATCGCCCTGATGGAGGTTAGATGACTACTAGAGCTGTGCGATGAGATTTCATCTTTAATATTAGAAATTTTACCTTCTAGAGCAGATATTTTATATTCTATCTCTTCTAGTTTTTTCTGTTTTTGCTCAATTTTTTGAGAATACTCCTCTAACTCCGGCTTTATAGATTCAATACCCTCTTTTACCTCCTGTTTGTCATCTTTCAAATTACTAAGCTTATTTTCGATCCAGCCTATATTTTGCTTGCCAGCTTGAGAGTATTCAGTCTGCAATTTACCCTGAACTACAGCTTTTTCTTCTTCAAGTTTGTTTTTTTGGCTTATAATATCTTGGTGTTTTTTTTGCAGTTGCTCAAACTCATCCTTAGATTTATTTTCTGCCAATTCTGCCAAGTTTTCTTTTGTTTCTTTTATTTCTTGTTCAAGCTTTTCCTCTTTTTCTTTTAGTTTCTTGACTTCTGACTCTAGTGCTTCTTGCTCTTTTTTTCTTTTCTTATAAAGTGTTGTAAAATATTTCTCTCTAAGTTCTTCTAATTCAAGTTTTAACTTCTTTTTTTTCTCTAATTTATCTACTTTCTTTTTAAGCGACCGAAGTTTGGGTTTTTTATCTTTCAGTACCATTTTCACCTCTTGTATATTGTCTTCACTACGTTGCAGTTTCAACCAAGCTTTATGCCTTTTGATCTGATACTGTTTAATTCCAAAGGCCTCATCAAAAAACCCCTTTCTTTCTTTGGCAGACTGCATTACTATATTATTTACCATGCCCTGTCCCACTACACTATAGGAGCTTTGGGCAAAATTTGCTTTAGCTAGAAAAAGCCTCAAATCCATAAGACGGACCTCTTCTCCGTTTAGCAAATAACTACTTTCTCCAGAGCGATAATATCTTCTTTCTATAGTTATTTCATCACGCTCTATATCTACTTTATTATCCGAGTTATCCAACACTATCTTGACGCTAGCCCTACTGGTTTTCCTTTTTGCTTCAGAGCCATTGAAGATAATATCCTCATTGGTTTTTGCTCTAAGATTAGAGAGGCTTTGCTCTCCCATAACCCATCTTATTGCATCAGAGATATTGCTTTTACCAGAACCATTTGGCCCAACGATAGCTGTGATGCTTTTTCTGTCTTCGTTAGATCCTAAAAACTCTAATTTTGTCTTATTTGCAAAGGATTTAAAACCCTGAAGAGTTATAGATTTCAAATACATCGCTTGACAAAAATTTCTTTTTTTATTAAAATTTAGCCTTCAAAGCATTTAAATAGTATTTATTAAGATAACACTTTAAACAGTAAAATGCTAGAAAGAGTTGCAAAACAAATATACAATGAAATTAAAAAAGCAGAACATATTCTACTAGTACCACATCAGAATCCAGATGGGGATGCACTCGGTTCTGCAACCGCTCTAATGCATTTTTTGAAAAATATTAATAAGGATCACACAGTCTTTTGTGCTACATCTGCAGAGGACAAGTTGCACTTCTTGCCCTATGTAGAAGAGCTGACCACAGAAGAGGCTGTATGGGAAGAATCTTACTTTGATTTAGTAATAGTTCTCGATTCAGGAGACTTGGAATACGCAGGAATAGACGAGTACATTGAGAAAATAGAACACAAACCAAAAATAATTAATATCGACCACCATGACCAAAATACCAACTTTGGAGACCTAAACCTGGTCATTCCCTCTGCAGCTTCAACCACCCAAATCTTATATAATTTCTTTGTGCAAAACAATATTCAGATAGACTCTTATACTGCGACATGCCTCCTTACGGGGATTCTAACTGATACTGATAATTTTACAAACGCGGCTACAACTGTGACCTCTTTAGAAATTGCTGGAAATCTAGTAAAAAAAGGCGGTAAAATCCAAATGATAAAGCAAATAATGTTCCAGGATAAGTCCATAGAAGCTCTAAAATTATGGGGTCAAGCTTTATCCAGGCTATCAAAGCATGATGATCATAAAATAGTGTACACATATCTTACACAAGATGATTTAGACGAGTTTGAAGTTAGTGAAGAAGATACTAAGGGCATAGCTAACTTTATGAACGCACTAGAAGAAGGCGATGCTGCTCTAATTCTAAAAGAAAGATCTGATGGAAAAATAAAAGGCAGTTTTAGAACAACTAAAGATAGCGTAGATGTGTCAAAAATTGCTCAAGCCTTAGGGGGAGGCGGCCATAAAAAAGCATCTGGTTTTAAAAGCGAAAAAAATCTAGAAGAAACACTAGAACAAGTTTGGGAAGCTATAAGCAAAATAAAGGAAGAAAATAAATAAACTTCTAGTTCTTTTACAAACAACAATCATTGTGCTACTATAGATTTGTATTAAAATAATGTATTTTCATTATGGAAGATGATTCTTTTGAAGTACCTGAAATAAGGTCTCAGTATCCCGTTCCTCGCGTAATAGAACAAACTTCTCGCGGAGAAAGAGCCTATGACATTTACTCCAGACTATTAGAAGATAGAATAGTTTTTGTAGGCAGTAGCATCGACGATGTATTAGCTAATACTGTCATCGCTCAGCTGCTCTTTTTAGAAAATGACAATACTGACCAAGATATAAAGCTGTACATAAACTCCAGAGGTGGATCAGTGACAGCAGGGATGGCAGTTTATGACGCTATACAGTACATCGAGCCTGACGTCTCTACTATATGTGTCGGAATGGCAGCTAGTATGGCTTCTGTCTTATTAGCTGGAGGAGCAGAAGGCAAGAGATTATGTCTACCAAATAGCGAAGTAATGATACATCAAGTTATGGGTGGAGCTGAAGGTCAAGCAAGCGATGTAGAAATACATGCTAAAAGAATATTAAGAATCAAAGAAAAAATTAACGAAATACTAGCTAAACATACAGGAAAAGATAAGGAAACTATTAAAGAAGATAGCGATAGGGACTACTTTATGACAGCCCAAGAAGCTAAAGACTACGGAATAGTTGATAAAATCATATAAAAATAACAACCGTCCGCCAAAAAGGCGGACGGTATTTGTTTTTTTGGTATATGGGTTTCAAGCTGTGTCGGAAATTGATTTAGGAACAAGCAAGCAAACGCCTACTTGCCCTAGCACAATTTCTACCCTTTGGACACAGATAAGTGGTAGATTGTACCGCTTATCCGAGCCCAAAGGGGCTAGATTCTGTATCCAAGAGAGTCCGCCATAGGGAAAGGCCAGCGCTAGCCAACCTAACCTACGACAACGGACCCCCATGCTTGTCGTGGATACAGACGAGAAGCTACTGCTAACTAACTTTGTAGCCTCCTTCTGTATCCACCTTTGGGCTTAAAAACTCTTATTTGCATTCATATAAGTCTAACAAAGTTTTTAAGTTTTGTCAAATGGTCGCTTTAGATCATAAAAATTGTTACTAAACCCCCCACGGTTAGATCATAAAAGCATGTTACTGAAATTATTTTTATTTTTCGGCTAATTTTTTAATCTTTCTGATCATTTTATCTATATTTTCTTTTAGTTTTCTGGGGTTTAGCTGTTGTTTCTTTTCTTTAAGTTTATTTTTTACTTTCTGGTCTATCTGCGAGTGCTCTTGCACTC
>JBDGRL010000062.1:0-1852 GCA_042218065.1 Candidatus Magasanikiibacteriota bacterium
CAGAAGTTTATCTAGACAAAACAGAATCCGGGCTTGATAAAAACTCAGTAGTTTTACTAAATCAAATAAGATCTATAGACAAGCAGAGGTTACACAAAAAATTAGGAAAAGCTGATAAAAATACTATAAAAGATATTGATAAAGCTCTGCAGGTAAGTTTAGGTCTGATTGATTTGTAAAGGATGTAACATAATACTATCCTAGTTTAAAAAGTAAATTCATTTAATAAAACAAAATGCAAAAGATTTTGATCAGCGACCTATCTCGAACAGTACTTTTTCCAACTGACGAAGATTATGATGGGAGCTTAAATGACTTACACGAAGAATTATCCCAACAAGACGATTACCAAGTATGGGATCACTTTCGATTAAACGAAGATTTGCTAGAGTTTTACAAGAAAATCAACGATAAAACTGATGTATATATTTTTACCACTAGATTTATTCAAGAATATCCACCAATCGCTAAGAAATTGGAGCCTATTTTTGAGAATATTTTTAGTGTCAAAAGCGATGACTTGCCAGCAAAATCTGACCCTAAAGCTTATAAAAAATTAGCTGATAAATTAGATATAGATGTCGAGCAGATAGTTTTTGTAGATGACAATACCTCAAATACTCAAGCAGCTAAAGAAGCCGGTGTAAAAACAGTTGAGTTTAATTCAACAGAACAAGCTATTGGAGATATTAACGAGACAATAATGATGAGCAAAATGCCAAAAAAAGCTAAAGAAATGGGAGTTGAAGACTTGGGCGATTTAGAAGATCTAATTGATGAATAAATAAAAAAATGAAAAATATAAAAATATACCTATTATCACTACCTCTCCTCGCCACCCTCATCTTAACCGGCTGCGCACACACCGGCGATGATTCAGAGCCGAGCTATAACTCTAACCCAAACACCACCACACAAGAACAAGTTTCACAAAATCAAGATGAAGAAAAAGAAACACAAGAACAAAAACCGAGCTACCACCCAAAAGTTTCACTGCAAGCATTCTCTCAGCGCGATTTTACTGGCGGCAATCTTCAGCTAAAAGAAGTGTTGCGTGAAAACAGTGCTTATACTCGCTACTACATCACTTATGAAAGCGAAGACTTGACCATCTCGGGTATTATGAATATTCCCAAAGGTGAAGGTCCGTTTCCTGTCCTGATACTAAACCACGGCTACATCCCGCCTGAGATCTACACGGTCGGACGTGGTCTAAAACGTGAGCAGGATTATTTTGCTAGAAACGGCTATGTAGTGCTACATCCCGACTACCGCAATCATGGCGACTCTACTAAAGTCGATAATTCACCCTTAAACTTTGATCTCGACTACACTACCGATGTCATCAATGCTGTCAAAGCAGTAAAAAAGTCCGACCGGCCTGAGTTCGATACAGAAAATATAGGCATGCTCGGCCACTCTATGGGTGGAGGTATCGCTCTCAATCTTGCCACAACCCACCCGAAGCTGATCGATGCCCTGGCTTTATATGCTCCAGTCAGTGGCTATGAATGGAAAAACTTCCGCCGTTGGACTCTCAGGGATGAAGGTGAAGAAACTACTGAGACATCAAGTGAAGCCCAGAAAGTGTTAGATGAGTACGGGGCACCATCTACCAATCCAAAGTTCTGGAAAAACGTATCACCGATAAACTTCGTCGAAAAGATAGATGATCCCGTGATACTACAACACGGTACAGCAGATGAGAGTGTACCGCTGAAGTGGTCACGAGAGTTAAATAAAGCTATGAAGTCAGCTAATAAAGAAATAGAGTTCTACACCTATGAGGGTGGTAAACACGAGTTCATTGATTACTGGGATCAGTTTATGCAAAGAAATCTAGAGTTTTTTG
>JBDGRL010000063.1:0-18892 GCA_042218065.1 Candidatus Magasanikiibacteriota bacterium
TGGACAAAAAAGGAGACCTAGTAAACATAGAAAGTGATGCTGAAGACGAAATAGCAGAGCAGCTCAGCAATTTTGCTGATACTCCGTTTGATCTCGACGGAAAACATTATGAATCAGTAGAAGCGTTCTGGCAAAGCATTAAATACCCAGAAGGAAGTGATAAAAGAAAAGAAATACGAAAAATGGAAGGCTCAGAGGCAAAAGGAGAAAGTCGGGAACTTGAAGTATATGATAAAGAAAAAAATGAAGGTGATACTATAAAATATGATGGAAAAGAAATTGGGTATGGTACATCTGAACACCATCAACTTATGGAAAAAGCATTAAGAGCAAAGTTTAACCAAAACCCGGAAGCCAAACAAGCTCTAAAAAACACTAAAGACAAAAAACTTACCCACTATATAACATACGGAGATTACGTTGTACCGGATAGCAAATCAATACCTCGAAAAGTTTTTACTGGAATTTTAGAAGATCTAAGAGAAGAATTTCTGGAAGAAAAAAATGAACAAAACTCTTAATTAAGATAAATACTGTAAATGAAAAATAATAATATGTCAGTAGATATACATGAAAGCTGGAAACAACAGCTGCAAGAAGAATTTCAAAAAGACTACTTTCAGGAATTATCTGAGTTTGTAAAAGAAGAATATAAAAATCATACTGTCTATCCTCCACCGCAAAACATTTTTCGAGCTTTTGATGAGTGTCCTTTTGATGAAGTAAAAGTAGTAATATTAGGCCAAGACCCCTATCACGGCCCAAACCAAGCAAATGGCCTCTGTTTCTCTGTAAAAAGAAGTGTAAATAACCCACCATCTTTAAAAAATATCTATAAAGAACTAGAAAATGAAATGGATGTTGATCTAGATAGGACAGGAGATCTATCCGGTTGGGCTGAGCAGGGTGTTTTACTGCTAAATGCCACACTCACCGTTAGAAAAAAGTCGCCCGGATCACACCAAGATAAAGGCTGGGAGCGCTTCACCGATGCTGCTATCAAGAAGTTATCCGAAGAAAGAGAAAATTTAGTCTTTATGCTATGGGGCAATTATGCTCAAGAGAAAGGCAGTGTAATTAATCAGTCAGATCACCTGATTTTAGAGTCTTCTCACCCCTCTCCTTACTCCGCCCACTATAGCTTTTTTGGTTGTAATCACTTTAAAAAAGCAAACGAATACCTAAAAGATATGGAAAAAGAACCTATAGACTGGGCTCGCGGTCTTTAGTGTTTATTTTCAATTTAATAATATTTCCAATGACTAGTTTTTGGAGCTGGTGGCAGCATATTCCCAATAATCTCTCACCTTACCTTATACAAACTGAATATTTTAATGTGCATTACTATGGGCTAATGTACGTAATAGGGTTTAGTGTTGTTTTTGCACTCGTCTATTACAGAATTAAGCATGATAACTACTCATACAACTTAGAAACTGTTCTTGATTTATTTATTTGGGCTATATTAGGAGTCGTAATAGGTGGAAGATTAGGTTATGTGATATTTTACAAACCGCTATTCTACTTATCTCACCCTTTACAAATTATTACACCTTTTCAGCTAATAGAAGGCCATTTAAAATTAGTAGGGATTAGAGGAATGTCTTATCATGGAGGTTTGATCGGAGCAATTTTGGGTGTAGTTTGGTTCTGTCGTAAAAATTATATAAATTTTTGGCGCATGTCTGATCTAATCGTGCCGGCTGTACCTTTAGGGTATATGTTTGGAAGAATCGGAAACTTTATAAACGAAGAACTCTACGGAAGAGTTACTCAAAAACCTTGGGGTATGTATTTCCAAGGACAAAATCAATTGAGGCATCCTTCTCAGCTCTATGAAGCACTTCTGGAGGGGGTAGTGATATTTTTAATATTGTGGCCGTTGAGAAATAAAGATTTTTTGCAAAATAAACTATTAGCAGTATATATAATTTTATATGGAATAATGAGATTTATAGTGGAGTTTTTCAGAGCTCCAGACCCTTTTCTAGGTTTTCTTGTAGGGTTCCTTACAATGGGGCAAATATTATCTATAATAATGATAGCTGCAGGATTTCTTATTTACTACTACCGCCACAAAACAGATCTAAATAATAATAAAGAGTGAGTTTTTAAAATCATAGATAAGTCTATGAGGTCGTTGAAAAAACAAAATAGATGCAGAATTCATTACCGAACCCTGGCTTTGAGCTTGTGTCATTGAAGAAGGTCGTTAAAGGGTTCGAATCTTGCTAAAGCTTATCAACGAACCCATCTATTAAAATGGAATTAAATAAAAGAATGTGCTAAAATAAAAATATAAACAAAAGATATAAAATGTCTAATTACCAACAAAAGAATATAGAACAATACCTAGAAGAACACAATATAGACGACGAACAACTAAAGGCGAGGTTTCTGCAAAAAATAACTCAAACTATACACGATAGAAATGATTTGGTCATAGAATTAGAAAAAACCGAAGATGAATACAAGCAAAACCAAATCAAAAGTGACATTGATGAGTTGGACGAAAAAATAGAAGAAAAATTCGAAGAATTCCTCAGTCAGAATTAACAAAAATAAATGAGTTTAAGATATAACCCTGTAGTTCTGATTATTAATGATGGTCTGGGTATAGCACCCCCCAGTGAAACAAATGCAGTTTCTCAAGCCGACACCCCTTTTTTGGATAAACTGTGTCGACATTTTCCTACTATGCTATTAGAGGCTTCGGGTCTGCAGGTCGGCTTACCCAGAGGTGAAATGGGAAACTCAGAGACAGGGCACTTCAATATAGGTACTGGTAAACTTATCTATCAAAGCTTACCTCGGATTAACAAATCAATAAGAGAGGAGGATTTCTTTGAAAAAGAAGAGTTTCTGAAGTGTAGTGAAAAAGTAAAGAAAAATAATGGAGACCTACATCTAATGGGTTTGTTAGGCGAAGGTGGAGTACACAGCCACCAAAAACACCTACATGCTCTGCTCGATTTTTGTAAAAAAGAGGACTTGAATGACAACGTTTATCTACATTTATTTTTAGATGGAAGAGATACAGATAAAGATGCAGGGATAGATTTTCTAGATAATTTACTTGAAAAGATGAAGCAGACAGGTGTAGGAACTATTGCTTCCATGGGTGGTAGATATTATGGAATGGACAGAAATGAGAACTGGGATAGAATCGAAAAAAACTATAAAGCCATAATAGGAAATTCAGATAATAATTTTACAAACCCCAAACAAGCACTGCAGCAATCATATGAAAATGAAGTGTATGACGAAAAGTTTGAACCTGCGACCAGGGTTGAAAATGGATCTCCTATAACCACTATAAAAAACAATGATTCCGTAATATTCTTTAATTTCCGAGCCGACAGAGCTAGACAAATGACAAAAGCTTTTGTCTTAGAAGATTTTAATGAGTTTGATAGAGACTATAAAGAAAATCTTGAGTTTACTACATTTATAGAATATGAAAAAGGTTTACCCGTAAATGTAGCTTATCCACCGGAAATAGCAGAAACTCCGATTGCAAAAGTTTTTAGTGAAAATGGGTTTACTCAAAAACATATAGCTGAAACAGAAAAATACGCCCATGTCACTTTCTTCCTAAACGGCCAGATAGAGAACCCTTTTGAGGGAGAAGAAAGAAAGATTGTCCCTTCGCCATCCGTTCCTAGTTACGACCAAAAACCGGAAATGTCTGCTTTCGAAACTACTGATGAGATGGTAGAAGCTATCAAAAAAGGAGAACACGAGTTTTTAGTAATGAATTTTGCTAACCCGGATATGGTAGGACACACCGGTAACTTAGATGCTGCCATAAAAGGGGTGGAAGCCGTCGATAAAAATATAAAAAGAGTAACTGAAGAAACAGTAAAACAAGGTGGAATAGTGTTTATAACATCGGATCACGGCAACGCAGAAAGCATGGTAAACATCCAAACAGAAGAAAATAATAAAGAACATACTATTTATCCAGTACCATTTATTACAGCTAGTAAAATGCATAAAGACCAGACTATAGAGCCTGCTGACAGCTTGGATTTATCTAAGTTTAAACCAAGAGGTGTATTAACCGATGTTGCTCCTACTATTCTAGAACAAGTAGGCTTAAGTGCATCAGAGGAAATGACAGGCACTAACCTATTAAAGCAACTTATATAATTACTCTTTGAATTTGATCGTCTCTATAACTCTTTCTGCCTCCTTTTTGTCATTGCTAGCAATCTTTAGAAATTTTGTCAAAGTAATTTCCTCATAAAGACCTTCTTCTGTTGAGGTATTAATTCTGATATTAGTGATGTATTGCTTCTTATTTAAGTTTGAGTCTTGCATTTGACTACTGGTAGAAGTTTCAGCAGTACTAGTGCTATCTAACTCAATAAAACTAAAACCTTGTCTATTTGAAACTTGGATCTCTTCAGCTGAACCTACCTTATCTTTAAACTCTTGTAGACTCTCTAAAGTAGTAGTTGAGCTTATTGTTATATATTTATCTGAGTTGGGGTCAGTGAGCTCTACCCTATCTTCATATTGGTTCACCTGCCAACCGAAAGGATACTTCATATCAAAATCTGCAAAAGTAGATATGCTAATTGGCAAAAGCTTCTGTTTTATTTTTTTCTGTTGTTGTTTTTTTACCTTTTTTTGTACTTTTTTTCTAACAGTTGCAGGATTATAATCGGCATTTACTTCTCCTTTGTCTATAGAGTTTCTCGTCAAATTCGTATTACACCCAGCCCCAAGCAAAATCACCATAGCTGATATCAACCCCAAAGCTAACAACAATAGCAAAAGTTTCGAGTTAGTCTTGTCTCCTGTGTTCCCTATCGTATTTTCCATATCTGATACATGTTTTTTAGTCTTGTTCAAACTATCTGGGTTTAAAGAAATACTATCTATACCTTCTCTAACCAAAAACTCAGTAAACTCCAGCGAATCACTAGGAGCCTGTCCGCATATACCTACCGGCTTTTCATACTTATGAGCTGACTTTATCACATCTTTTATCATCTTTTTTACAGCTTCATTGTTTTCGTCATATACTTCATTAACTTGTTCTGAATCTCTATCTACACCCAAAATAAGTTGGGTCAAATCATTCGAACCTATACTAACACCATCAAAGAGTCTAGCAAATCTATCAGCTAGAACCACATTAGATGGTAACTCACACATTACATACACATCCAAACCATCCTGTTCTCGTTCTAACCCAAAATCTGACATAATGTCCAAGACTTTGCGTCCTTCCTCCGGTGTTCTACAAAAAGGCAACATTACCGTTATATTATCAAGACCCCATTCTTCTCTAGCCTTTTTTATAGCTTTACATTCTAACTTGAAAGCTGGTCTGTATTTCTCAGAATAATACCTACTAGCTCCTCTCCATCCTAACATAGGGTTTTCTTCTTTTGGTTCAAACTCTTCTCCTCCCAGTAATTTTCTATATTCGTTGGATTTAAAATCACTTAACCTTACTATCGTCTGTTTGGGGTAAAATGCAGCTGCTATTTTACCCAATCCTTCAGCTAATTTATCTATGCAATACTGCTCTTTATCTTCATACCTAGTGGTCAACTCTTCTATTTCTTTTTTGATAGATTTATTTTCTAAATCATCAAAATTAACTGCAGCTAATGGGTGAATTTTAACAGAGTCGTTAAATATAAACTCACTTCGAGCTAAGCCGACTCCATCGTTAGGGTATTTTTGAAGTTTAAAAGCATGGTCCGGGTTACTAACATTTACCTTGATATCGGTCGCTGTCTCCACTTGATTACCTAGGTCCTGCCTATGCACTTCATAAGGCATCTTTCCTCTGTAGATAAAACCTTTTTCTCCTTGGGTGCAATCTACTGTTACCTCTGATTCGGATTCCAGTCTTTTGGTGGCTTTCCTTGTTCCAACAATAGTTGGTACCCCGAGCTCTCTAGAGACTATAGCAGCATGCGACGTCTTTCCACCTTTGTCTGTTATCACAGCAGATGCTTTTTCCATCAATGGCTCCCAGTCGGGATCAGTTTTTTCAGTCACCAATACATCTCCTTGCTCAAAATTCTCTTCTTTATCCACAGAGTCTAACACCTTTACTTCTCCAGTACCTACAGCAGTCCCCACCGATGTTCCAGTGAGCAAGACCTTTCCTCTTTTTTTCAGTTCATAATTTTCTACAATATTATTTCGCTTCTGAGATTCTACCGTTTCTGGTCGAGATTGTAATATGTATAGCTCACCTGTTTCCCCATCTTTCGCCCACTCTATATCTTGAGGTTGTCCATAATGATCTTCTATCAAGCTCCCCCATTCAGCTAACTGAAGCACATCCTCGTCTTCTATTGAGAACCGCTCCCTTTGGGTTTTTTTAACTCGTTTTTGTTTCGTATCTCTATTTTTCCCTTTTATGAGTTTTTTACTTTTGTTTCCGCATTCTCTGCTTATTATAGCTGGTTTACCCTGTTTTAATCCTTCCTTAAAAACATAAAACTGGTCAGGGTTTATCTCGCCCTTGACTACATATTCCCCAAAACCATAAGAGGAGTTTATCAAAGTTACACCGTCGAAGCCTGATTCTGTATCCAAAGTAAACATAACGCCTGCTGCGCCCTCCTCTGCATTTACCATTTCCTGAATTCCGACTGAACAAGCAATACCCATGTGATCAAAACCTTTGTTTTCTCTATAGGATATCGCCCTATCAGTAAATAAAGACGCCATCGATTTTTTGACCGCCCTCAGAAGGTGTTTTTCTTCACTAATATTTAAAAAACTATCTAGTTGGCCTGCAAAACTAGCTTCCGGTAAATCTTCCGCTGTTGCAGAGGATCTAACTGCTACTGATAACTTGCCCTCGGTTTTTTCTTCTAATTTGGAAAAAGATTGCTTAATATCCTTTTGAATGCTTTCAGGTAAATCAGCTTTATATATCATCTTTCTTATTTTCTTCCCTGCAGTTTTCAGCTGGCCTATATCATTTATATCCAGCTCCATAAGTAAGTCCTTGATATCGCCTTTTATTTCAGCTGATTTTAAATGTTCCCTATAAGCAGAAGCAGTAACCGCAAATCCGTTGGGTATCCTGACCCCCTTTTCGGTTAGATTAGAATACATCTCCCCTAAAGAGGCATTTTTCCCTCCTACCCTGTCAGCATCTTTTTTTGATATTTCATCAAACCAAAGTACTTTTTTCGACATAAAATTAAAAATTGCAGATTTACACTGCCGAAATGCAAAATTATTGTTCGACAGACTATTATAATTGTATCATTTAACAAACAAATAAAAAAATAAGGTTCGAGACCGCTAAAATATCTTCACTTTAAGAGAGTGCTGATTACTTTTCGAGCGAAGTCTTCAATTGAACAAGCAGCGAGACTCAAAAGGTGTTTGAGCTTGGATTTTAAAAATAAGTAAAACTTTTTAAAAATTAGGGATTTATACCTCTTTTACTTCGAGGAGATTTACTTGACCAGCTTTTCCTACAGGCTCGCCAGCAATCACGATTATTTTATCACCATCTTGAACCAGGCCTTTGCGCTTTAACTGAAGAGTAGAACGGTCTATAAGCTCCTCTATAGTATTACACTCAGGTAAAATAAAAGGTATAACTCCCCAAGAGAGGTTTAGCTGTTTTTGTGTTCTTTCATTGTTTGTGGCTACTGCTATAGGTATCTCTGGCCGATACCTGCTGATAAGCCTGCCAGTATCGCCAGAGATGGATGCTGCTAATATCAGACTAGCATCTAACTGTTCTGACACTATGCGAGACAAACCTGTAAGTGCCTCTTCGGTTTCTAATATACCATTTTCTAATTTAGGTGGAGGCAGATCATCATAATGAGATTCCTCGGTTTCCTGAATGATTTCACTCATAGTTTCTACAGATTTTACAGGGTATTCCCCAGATGCACTCTCCCCTGAAAGCATTACAGCATCTGTATGATCTATAACGGCATTGGAGACATCAGAAACCTCAGCTCTGGTCGGCTGTGGGTTTTCCTGCATTGAATCAAGCATTTGAGTTGCTACAATTACAGGCTTTGCTTGTTTCATAGCTAAATCAATCAATTTTTTCTGTTGTAAAGGCACCTCTTGGGCTGGAATCTCAATACCCAAATCCCCCCTTGCTACCATTATGCCGTCAACTACATCCATTATTTCCTCAATATTATCTACAGCAGATTGACGCTCTATTTTAGCGATTACTTTGATAGGTTGGTCTCTATTTTTATCTAACTCTTCTTCATACTCTTGGATCAAATGCTTAGCATCCAACACATCTTCAGCTGTCCTGACAAAAGATACTGCTAACAAATCAACATTCTGCTTTACTCCAAATTTTATATCCTCCTTATCTTTTTGAGTAACAGCTCTAACAGCAAGATCAGAATCAGGAGCATTTATACCCTTGTGAGAGAATAATTTTCCATCAGTCTGCACCTCAGACTTAATCTGAGTGCCTTCCACTGATTCAATTTCTAAGATGATTTTTCCATCTGCGATCATCAACCTCTCCCCTGGTTTTACATGTTCGTGCAGCTCATCATAATCTACAGGAAGATTTTCATCTTTATACTCATCCAAGCTTGTATCTAAAACTACTTTTTGCCCTTCTTTTATTTCTACACCATCTTCAGGCATCTCTCCTAACCTAATTTTTGGACCCTGAACATCTTGCATGATTGCTACCGGCTCATCCTTTTCTTCTGACACTTCTCGAATATTATCCATCAACTTCTTATGGTTCTCATAAGTGCCATGAGAAAAATTCAAACGTGCTACATTCATCCCTGCTTCTACCATCTTGGACAGAGTCTTTTTTTCTTCACTAGCGGGTCCTATTGTGCAAACTATTTTAGTTCTTTTATTCATCATATTATAAATCTTGTGGCATTTTACCTAACTCTACAGTAACTTGCTTTTTTTCGCCATCTTGGAGTATAGTTAATTCTATCTTTTCACCAACTTTCTGCTTGCTGATCATAGTCCTCAACGTATTACCTCCTTTTAATTTCTCTCCATTTACTTCTAAGATTATATCATTTTCTTCTAAACCTGCTTTGTCAGCTGGAGAACCCGGCACCACTGCCAAATCTCCTCGTGAATCACCTCTAATTACCAAAGCTCCATAACCTACTTTTAGATTATTCATTTCTGCTATCCTTGGATTTATCTGCAAGTATCTTACACCCAGCCATGGACGTACTATCTTACCATTTTTGATTACACTATTTATAGTAGATTTTACTTGATTTATAGGTATAGCAAAACCGACAGCTTGGCCCTGCTCTGAAACAGCAGTATTAATACCCACCACTTCTCCTTTGAGGTTCAGTAGTGGCCCTCCGGAATTACCTGGATTTATAGCAGCATCGGTCTGAATAGCTTTATCAATTACTTTTACCTCTCCATTTAGACCTCCTGCTTGTATTTTTCTACCTATGCCGCTAACAATCCCTCTTGTAACTGTATTTTCAAACTCAGATAATGCATTCCCTATAGCTATCACAGTCTGGCCTACCTTAAGTTTATCAGAGTCACCTAACTCTAAAGTAGGGAGATTATTTTCTTCTATTTTCATAATAGCCAAATCCAACAAAGGGTCCTTCGCTATCACTTTTGCATCGTAAGTATTTCCGTTTGCTAACTCTACTTTGTAACTTACTGCTCTATGATTTACTACATGCTTGTTAGTTACTATTACCCCACTAGAATCTACAATAAAGCCACTCCCTCCTCCAACCTTGATTTTTTCTTGTTCTGGTTTTGGTTGAGGCTGGATCTCAAAATATTTTCTAAAAGGTTCAGGTATTCTTTGTCTTCTTTGTGACACCTCTCTATAAATTGAAATATTGACAACAGCGGGATTTGAGTCTTCTACTACACTGATAGTAGCCTCTTCTAAAGTGGGAACACCGATATTATCTTGTTGAGCTCCTGTTTCTTTACTACTGTGTTTAGAAATTTCTTCTTTAGCTTGTTTACCCGTTTGCACCTTATCACTGCTGCGAGTCTTTTTTTCTCCTAAATCAAAGAAAGGAAAAGAAAAGTTTTGATTAGAATAACCTGCAATAAAAAAAGAAATACCTACCAAAGCCAAACCAATAACTACTGATAGAAATACTGAAAGTGGTTTTGATTTTGATGTAATATTAGACTGCATAGTTAGCCTGATTATTAGTTATTCAAAGACTGAATTTCATGTTCAAATTTATTAATATCTTCAAATTCTCTATAAATTGAAGCGAATCTTATATAAGCAATTTGATCAAACTTCTGCAGATGGTCCATCACTATCTCTCCTATAATTCTGCTTTCTATCTCTGTACCTTCTTCTCTTTGGATATCTCGCTCAATTGATCTTATCAACTGTTCAAGCTCTTCATTTTCAAACGGCCTTTTGGTAAGTGCACGCAGAATACCTTCTTTAAGCTTTCTTCTTTCATACTCTTCTCTTGAGTCGTCATTTTTAATAACGGTTATATCCAAAAGCCGCACCTCTTCATGGGTAGAAAACCTATATTCACAAGACTGACACTCTCTTCTTCTTCTAATTGTCATACCATTGTCTTTGCCTCTAGAATCAATAACTTTTGTATCATCTGAAGGACAAACTGGACATTGCATATGAATCTTTTATTGGCTTGTTAGTATAGTTGATAAAAAATTACGAGTCCATCCTTTTTCTAATAAAAGCAGGTATTTCCAAATCATCATCGTCATCATCATTATCTTCTTTTTTTTCTTTATCTATTTTCTCTCTTTCAGATACACCATCGGAAGAGTTATCTTTATCTTCTTTGCCATTTTTGGCTTTATTTACAGAAGACCCACTTCCTTTTGTAGAACTATTACCGTCATCGTTTGAAACCTCCTTTTTATTATTAGAAACTTCCTTCTTATTAAAAGAAGGATCTGTTTTTTGACTTTGATCAGAACTGCCATTAGTACTAGATGCGGTAGGGGTCTTTTTTGGATCCTTTTTTTCTGCCCTGGCGGAACTTCTTTTTTGCGAAGATTGATCGAACTTAGTTTTTACATTTCTGTTTTTTTGTTTCGGTTGATCAGAAGCTGATTTTTTAACGTCCTGAGGACCGCCTTCATCAAAACCAGTAGCTATTACAGTAATCTGTACTTCGTCTTCCATATCTTCATCTATTACCGCCCCAAAGATGACTTGAGCATTGTCATCAGCCGACTCCGTAATAACTTGAGCTGCTTCGGAAACTTCCTGCATAGCCATATCTTCACCTCCTGCTATAGAAAATAGAATTCCTTGAGCACCATCAATAGACAATTCCAGTAAAGGACTAGATACTGCCTTTTGGGCCGCTTCTATAGCTCTATTTTTTCCACTAGCATTTCCGATACCCATAAGAGCTGAACCCTGATCTTCCATAATTGTCTTAACATCTGCAAAGTCAACATTAACTAAACCGGGAACTGTGATAAGCTCAGAAATACCTTGAACCCCTTGCCGTAAGACATCATCTACGATCTCAAAAGCATCTACTAAGGAAGTGTCTTTGTCTATTACCTGCAGAATTTTGTCATTAGGTATGGTGATTATCGTGTCCACATTTTCAGCCAAAGTTTGGTTTGCCTCTTCTGCTATATCCGCCCTTTGAGGGCCCTCCCAACCAAAAGGCTTGGTAACTACGCCTATAGTCAAAATACCCATATCTTTTGCAATACGTGCAATGACTGGACTAGCCCCAGAACCGGTACCGCCTCCTAAACCGCAAGTTACGAACGCCATATCAGTATCCTCCAAGGCTTCTCTTATCTCAGCCTCAGCTTCTTCAGCTGCCTTTCTTCCCACCTCGGGATCCATACCTGCACCTAAACCCTCGGTAAGCTCTTTTCCTATGTGTAGTTTATTTTCTGCTTCATTATTATGAAGAGCTTGTACATCAGTATTCATAACCCAAAAGTCTACACCTCTAACTCCAGATTGAACCATCCTATTCACAATAGAATTTCCAGATCCTCCTACGCCCACTACTTTGAGTTTTGCAAACGTTTCAATTTGTGGTTTTACTTCCGGCATATTGTATACTTATTTTGTTCAAAAATAAAAGAAGAATACCTGTATTTATAGTGTAATTTTTTAAAAACTAGTTGTCAAGAATGAAAAAATCCTAAGGAAGCAAGCTTTTGAACACATCTTTTATACGACCCCAGGAACCAGACACAAAATCAAAGCTCACACCACTATCCTCTACTTGCTCCAAGCTGGCTCCCCATTTGATCAAACCAATGGCGGTTGTAAAAGATAAATCATTAGCTTCTTCTGTAATGCTTGAGATACCTTTTGGATAACCTAAAGATGCAGGAAGACGTAATTTGTCTTTCGCTAGAGTGTCTATACCACCTAACTTTGAGCCGCCTCCTGTAAAAACAACTCCGGCCGGCAGTAATCCACTCTTTTGTACACTTCTTAATTCCTCATCTACCTTCTCAAAAATTTCTTCTGTTCTAGCTTTGATTACTTGAGCAATATACTCTCTAGATATAGTTTCTGACTCTTCTGCCCCTACAGATGATAAATCAATTTTTTCATCATCCTGAACTTCTTCCGGTACACAATAACCATAATTTATTTTTACTTTCTCTGCTATATCTATAGAACTTCTAAGACCAATTGCCAGATCATTGGTGATGTGTTCTGAACCTATTGGTATAGTTGCCGTATGTATTATATCCCCGTTCTCATACACTACTAAGCTTGTAATAGACCCTCCGATATTAACTGTAGCAACGCCGAGATCTCTTTGTTTTTCAGTAGTAACAACATCCCCTGCAGCTAATACAGACAAAACCAGGTCATTAATATCAATACCTGTCCTATATACAGCTTTAGATATATTATTTAAGTGAGTTGTTAAACCATGAATTATCTTTGTTTCAACCTCCAACCTAACTCCGGTCATGCCAACCGGGTCTTTTATACCTTCTTGTCCATCTACAGTATATCGCCTCGGAATTACATGCAGCATCTCATAGTTTAAAGGTGGGGCTACCGTTCTTGCTGCTTCTACAGCCCTATCTACATCATCATGAGATATTTCTCCATCCGACTTTGCAACGGCAATCACACCTTTACTCTCCTTTGTTTTGATATCTTTATCAGAAAAACCCACCCATGCATCCTCTATAGGTATGCCTATAAGTCGCTCTGCTTTTTCAAGAGCTTGTGAGATAGAGGAAACTGTATCTTCAATACTATTTACTACCCCCTTTGAAACTCCTTCCGAAGGAGCCTCTACTGCTCCTATTATTTTCAACCCAGTCGGATCAGAATTATGATCAACCTGACCTACTGCAACACGAATTGCCGTAGAACCTACATCAATGCCAGTAATTATATCTTGTTCATTATTTTGTCCTAACATAAAATAGTTAATTTACTCTTTATTTTACCATTTATTAAACTAGCCCACAAAGTGAGGATAAAAAATAAATAAAGCTATTACCGCAGCTACGATTGATATTAACAAAACTGAACCTGCTGCTAAATCTTTTACTACCTTCACTTTTTTATTAATTTTCGACTCTACTAAATCCGACAAATGTTCAATAGAAGTATTTACTAGCTCCAAAGATAATACTAAAAACACAAGAAGTGTTAGTATAATCTCCTCATAAAAAGTAACATCAATATAATACATTAAAACAAAAACTGCGATTCCAGTTAGAAACTTAATCCTAAAATTTTGCTCTTTCATCCAAGCATGTCTTAAGCCTCTGCCTGCATGAACAAAACTTTTAAAAAATTTCTTCAGATTCATGCTATAATTTTTTTATTAACTCTTCTTGTTGAGAAAACATTTTTTTTGCTTCCTCTTCTTCTTTGTGGTCATACCCTAACAAATGCAGCACTCCATGAACAAGCATGCGCTTAAGCTCTTCTTTTTCATTTATATCTCGTTGCTGAGCTTGTTTTTTTATCTGTGGTATTGAAATAAAGATATCGCCCAAATCTTTTTGTTTTTGCTTAACTTCTAGCCCCTCATTCATTGCAAAAGATAAGACATCAGTAGTTTCATCCTTATCCCTGTATTCTGAGTTTAGCTTTTTCATCTGTTCATCTTTAATCCTATGAACACTTACTAAACCCTCTTGTTCAAGTTCTTGCATAATCTTATCAATAAATTCACGAATCTCTTCTTTAGTAAAAATAGTATTTTTGGTCTCTGTATATACATTACACTCTACACTCATAAAAATTTAGCTATTACCCCTGTTTGTAGTTGTGCCAGAATTATTGTTAGATTCTGTAGTTGTTGCGTTTTGTGTAGTTGTAGCTACATTCTCAGATCCAGATTGTTCCGTACCTGTATTAGCCTTCTGCGGAGAGGAAGTGGTCCCGGGTATTACATTTTGATCACTCAAATTTTTATTATCGCCCGGTAATCTAAAACTCTGGGTCATCATCTTCATTACCTCTCTAAATGGTATCTGATCCTTGATGCCAGGATTATAAATCAATATATAGACATTTTCTACCCCAGGAAAATAAGCGACCAAGTTATCCTCTCTACGATAACCGGTCACATCAAACTTATTTTCAAACTCATTTAAGTCAGTCCTGCTCTCACCTTCTATATTTTCTGTAAACCAACCGTCGAAGTCTTGACCCTCCTTTTTATCTACTGCCCGCACTAAGATATAATCTCCAGTAATAGCATTAAATAAAACCTCTCTTTTATCTGAGCTTACAGCAGCTGTTTCCCATTTTGATGGGTAGTAAACTTTGTAGTCAAAAGCAGGATTAGTATAATCTTTTACTAGATCTGATCCTTTCAGTTCTGTAGGCGCTGATTGATTAGGATGATAGAGATTTCTAATCTCTTGTCCATCAAAATAACCGTCACCATCTGTGTCCCAAGTTCCACTATCAGTGTCGAATATCTTTTCTTCTTCGTCTGTTAAATCATCAGAATCCAAATCGGTACTATCTGCCAACAATATTTGTGGAAATCTAAGCTTCTCTTGTACTTCAGGGAGAGTCGAAGTGGGAGTTTCTTCTTTCTGTTCTTTTTGAGTTGAGGTTTCTGTCTCGGGTGTTGAAGTCGTAGTTTCCGGCTCAGTTTCAGAAGCTGGCTCGGGTTCAGGTTCCGGTTCTGGCTCAGGTTCGGGTTCTTCTGTTTCTTGATCTGTTTCCTCTGTAGATTGGGTTTGGCTTTTTTGTTCTTTAGCTACTTGCTGCTGACCGAATCCAAAATACCCAGCACTATACAGGTAATAACCAGAAACTCCAGCTAAAAGTAAAATAAGTCCACCTCCTATAGCTGCTATTTTCAACCACGGCAAAGACCCACCAGTATCTTCAGGCTGTTCTATTTCTTGTGACTGCTGTGATTTTTCTTGCTGTTCTTCTTTTTCTTTCTGTTTTCTTTTTTCTCTTTGTTTACGTATTTCCTCTTTCACTTTTTCTCTTGCTTTTTCTTTTTTTTCATAAACCTGAGGATTTTTACCACCATAAAATGCATCCGGTATTGTGTGTATTTTAGGTTGTGATTTCGAATCCTCTTCTTGTTCGTCAGCACTCTCACCTAACTTTACCGGCTCTGCTTTGTTGTCTTCATCATCGCTTCCAAACATAATTAAACTCTTATTTATTTGTTATCCTCTGTGTTTGTAGGGGCTTGAAATAGCTTACCCTCACCCTTGGGGTTATAGCCCGATTCAACCTCTGTCCCATCTTCATAGCCGTCACCATCTGTATCAGGATCCAATGGGTCAGTTTTCCAGTTTAACACCTCAGCTCCATCTCCCAGACCATCACCATCAGTATCCCAGTTTTTCGGGTCGGTTCCGATCTCTTTTTCTTTTCTATCCGTTAATTGGTCCTCATCCGTATCGACCTCCTCTCCAAATAGGATTTTGTCTGTCTTAGTGGCTGTCTCTTTTTGTTGATCGGTAGTAGTTCCTTCTGCAGCTTCTTGGTTTGTTTGTCCTTGTTGTTCATTTTCGGTATTTGCTTGCTCCTCTTGCTTATTTTGTGTATCTGACTCTTCTTGTTGTTGTGTTGTATTTGTATTATTTGTGGAGTTAAATTCAGAATTGTTATCCGTACTACCACCGCTAATAAAAGAAGAATAGATCCACCATCCTCCTCCGCCTAATATGAGTATAATTAAAATAACACCTACACCTATCATTATCTTTTTGCTAAGTTCAGGCTCAGTAACATCAGAGGACATCTGGTCAGGCACACCTTGTTGAGGTGCTTGTGCTTGAGACGGCTGTGGGTTTTGCGATCCAGATCCAGCCTGTGAAGGAGACTGCTGATCATTGCCTGAGCTACTTGAATCTTTCTTTTCTAGTTTGCCTGCAGCTACTGCTGACCCTCCACTATCAACTCCGGAAAACATATCATCCGGTTCTTCATCCTGGCTTCCTGTTCCCGATTGTTTAGGTTGAGATTGGTTTTGTTGGCTTTTAGATGATTGATTAGACTGAGGTTTTTTCTGTGTAGGAGGTTGTCCTTTATTTTGATCTTCCGACCTCGATCCTTGCTGAGGCTGCTGGTTGGAAGAAGGTTTCTGTCCTTGTTGGTTATACTGATTTGAGTCTGAGTTGGATTCTTCAGGGGGGTTATCAGTAGACTTTTGTGGTTGATTTTTGTTTTGCTGAGAAGAGTCTTGGTCCGGTTGTCCTTGATCTTGGTCATCAGTAGGTAAGCTCTGTGGTGGTTCACTTTGTTTTTGATTGTCGTCATCAAACATAATATGTAGTTATTTTTTATGTATTATCTCAAGATTGTTAGTTTGTTTCAATCTGCAGCTGACCTTCTCCGGTTGGGCTGTAACCTGCTGAAACCTCTTCACCGTCAGTGTATCCATCGCCGTCAGTATCCTTTTTGGTTGGATTAGTGCCATAAATGTTGGCCTCCTCACCATCATCTAAACCATCGCTGTCAGTATCTTTTTGAGTCGGATCTGATAGTCCTAAATCTATCTCTTCTTTGTCATTTAGACCGTCCCCATCGGTGTCTTTTTTTGCTGGGTTAGTATTGTGCTCGTTTATCTCTACATTATCATCCAAGCCATCCCCGTCAGTATCTACTTTGGTAGGGTCGGATCCATACTCTTGCACCTCTTTTCCATCAGAAAGTCCGTCATCATCTGAGTTTTTACTTTTTGGATCAGAATCGTGAATCAAAATCTCTTCGCCATCGCTTAGCCCATCTCCATCCGTATCATTTTTAGTCGGATCAGTATCATATTTTTCTACTTCTTCTTTGTCACTCAGAGAATCTGCATCGGTATCATGTGTATTCTGATCAGTACCCAACTCTTCCTCTCTTTTGTTACTTAACCCATCATCATCCAAGTCTTTTGAGTAATACATATTCTTTTCTTTAGCTAATTCTTTTTTTTCTTCTTCTGTCATTTTGGTCAGATCTATTTTAGGCTCTTCTTTTTTTGCTTTCTTTTCTTGCTCTTCTTTTTGAGTTGTTTTTGTTTGTTTTTGGTCGGTAGTTTTATTTTTTGAGGGTGGTGTGAAATAAAAATAGTAAGCACCACCGCCTATCAATAACAATACTAAGGCTCCGGTTGCGATTAATATACCAATTGTAGTTTTTTTATTTAGCTGCATTTTGTGTTATTTAAGGACAACCTAAAATCTTTTGTCCTATCGCGTACTCTTTTATGTTGCAAAATCTGGTTGTTATTTGGCCGTGGCTGTAGCTATCAAGTTCTGGTCTGTCAGAGTGCTTGCTAAAGTGTCCGTTTACTTTTCTTATTTTGTTTTTTTTCTTATCAAACAATATCTTAAATAAAGTTTTACCTTTCTGGCTTGGTTTACCATCTACTACTCTGATTTCATAGCCTTCAATCTTTTTATTTTGGTTATTTGTATTCAAAGGTTTTACATTAAACACATGCCAAAATGGTGCCAAGGGGTTTTTACTACGAAAAGCTTCATTTATCTTAAATCTTAAAGTAGGTTTATACATTGAATGAACAGTGTCTTGGTTTTCATGAAAAGTATATACTAATACTTCTATATTTCCATCTTGAAAAGGCTGGATCGGTTTCCCTACCGAACTCACATAAACTGGAATCGTCCTAGGGTCTGGATCCTTAGTTTTTAGAAAACCAAAGGTAGTAGCTTGAATAGCCCTACTATCCGAAGAGCCTATATTATTAATATGATATTTTAACTTAACTCCTTTTTTAAGAGATATATCTGAGAACGTTGTGCTAAAACTAGAATGCCAATATTTCCTTTGTCCTTTTATATACATTTCATTTCTTAATTTGTCCTTTCCTTTTTTTCCAGATAAATATCCAATTCTTTTACTTGAGGTCACAAAAAAATTACTACCGAATTCCCCCATGCTATTTTTTCCAAACTTTTTCCCCTCTTTTTTAGTCCACCGTACAACTACTCTAATTTCATTAGGAGGAACAGGAGGAGAAGCTATGACAGTATTTTTTATCGCTCCTTGTTCTCCCTTAACATCATATTCAAATAAATCACCGTATTTACCGTAATTACCGGGATTATCGTCTGTATCATTTACGTACTTGTTTTTGTCGTTAATGTTGTTTATAAGATTATGGTTGAATAGAAGCTTATATTCACTTTCTTGATTATTATTGTTTAGAGTCCCGCATAATTTGCTGCTTTCTATAGATCTATTGTTATGAGGGGTTACTCCATCGTTCTTGTTTTTAGTTATTATATTCTTATAATCTGCAGGGTTTACCCACTTAGCACTTTTACCAGCCCCCTTCTGTGAAAAGTAACGAAGCCCTAAGAAAGGACCGGGTTCACCTGAACCACTGTAGTTTTTAAAGGGGGGGTTCGGTCTGTATAAAGAGATAGTAGCATTCTCTTCTTCTGTTACTTTATTTGCTCCACCTCCTCCGCCAGCACCTCCTCCGCC
>JBDGRL010000063.1:18992-23352 GCA_042218065.1 Candidatus Magasanikiibacteriota bacterium
CACCTCCTCCGCCAGCACCTCCTCCGCCTTTGGGAGAAGCTCTTTTCTTACCCATTCCTGCAAATACTTCAGCATCTGAATTATTTTTACCGCCTACTACATCCATAGTTTCAGCTACATAAGAGGTGCTTGTTAATAATTTTTTTCGATTTAATTTATTTTTCCCAAGTTTAATAATATCTTTATTTGATAAAGCTGCATAAATGTCGGGATTCTTCTTTGTACCAGCCACACCTAGATTAATGGGATTAGCAGAAAGCTTATTTGTTGCTGTTTTTTTAAACTTCCCATTATTTATACGAACAATTTTTTTATTTTCTAACCCTACATAAACAAAATGATTTGCATATTCACCTATCGCTCCTATTGTTTCCGGGGTTGCTGACAAAGACATGTCCTCATATTCACTTGGATTATCTTTAAAATCTAACCCAGGTATTTTATATAACTTACCCCCTCTAGCACCCACATAAATCTTACTATAATTTATGGGAAACTGCTGCTGTTTTACTCCCTTTTCTCCTATAGCTAATGTTGTAGGAGTATTAGATAATGTGATCTCATTATTAGTTCCTACTTCACCAAAATTCTCATCAAATTTTTTGATCTTTTTATTTTTTAACCCCACAAAAACCCTTCGTTTCTTATTGTTTCTCCCAGTAGCCACCGCCAATGAGGTTGGGGGGGCAGATAGGTCTTTTGATTTTAGGGTTTTCAGGTTTTTATCCATTCGTATAATTTTATTTTTGTCTTTTAAAGCAACATATATATCAACATTTTTATCTTTCCCCGCTACAGCAATTTCTACTGGCGTGCCCGACAATTTAGTTATACTACCTGATGACAAGCCCGAATCTCGCTTAGCCAATTTTTTATTTTTCATCCCTAAATATACACTAGCTTTTGTACTAGAATTTGCTATACCAATAGCTTTTACAGCAGAGGGTACCGAAGCCTTAATCTCTTTATTACCTTCTGTAGCTTTTATTACTAATCCCTTCTGTGTTTTTTTGCCTCTTCTTTGTTTACCACTCTTTACTTTTAAACTTTTAGAAATAGAGTTAGAATTACCTTGGTTGTCAGTTACAGTCAATTTTACTGTGTAAGAACCATCACTACTATAGGTGTGAGAAACCTTTTTTCCTGTTGCGTCATTCCCTTTATTCTTCTTGTTATCAAAATCCCACTCTATTTTCTTTATATTTCCATCTGGATCTGTGGATAAATCAGTGAAACTAACTTTACGATTTTTCTTTAGAACCCATTTAAAACTAGCCTGGGGTTTAATATTTTTACTTTTCATCCCCCACTGAATATTCTTATTTTCATTCCCAGCTATTAAAGGATTCAACACAGAAAGTTTTGGAACAGAGTTATTTCCTTTATATTTCACGCACTCTGTGCAAGTATCTTTTAAAGTATTGCACTGATTAGTGCACTGGTACTCACCCTTATCTAAACATGAAACAAACGGGGTATATTTTTTACAAGAACCGATATCAATAACCTGCATTGTCTGTATTTTTATATTCTTAGTCTCACCAGGATCTAATGTTACTGAAGAAGGGGTGATCTTTTTATTTTTATTTTGATGATTAAAAGTAATTAATACCTGCTGTGGACTTACACTCACTTTAATTACTGAAGCAGTAATTTCTTGAGTTAAGTCAATAACTTTTTCGGCATCCTTTTCTTTAGCTTTGAAAGTTTCCAGATTATTTCTGCCAAATGTAATTGCTTCTGTTTTTTTACTTCGCTTCTCCCACTTTATAGTTTCAGTTTTTGTGTTTTTTATTTTTGTTTTGCTGCAGTCACTCTCAGAGCTACATGTCTTTCCGTACCCAGCAGCAAAATTCCAACAATATTTTTCTCCTACCTGTAAATTCTTACTAGTAGAACTTATTACTTTCCCATCTCTTAACTCACAAGCCTCATATAGTGTATTTCCTTTTTCATCTGTGCCTCTTTTATCAATCTCCGCATTCCCGCAAAACCTCTTCGGGTCCACAGTCAAAATATTTTGACAATCAGCAGAACAGTATGTGCAAGACTTGCCGTATTTTGGAGTGCATTTTATTCCATTTTGCTTGCCTTTTTGCTTGCCTTGGTCACATTTTTCCCCTTGTTCAACCTTTCCATTTCCACATTTTTTTGGACCCTTCTTTGGCTCTGGTGGTTCTATTTTTTTACATTGATTACTGCAGCTGTCCTCGTTGCTGTTATTGCCGTCATCACACTCTTCTGGCGACTGAACCTCTCCATCTCCACAGAAACCACCTCCGGACTGACAATCTGAAGCACAAGAATTATACGTACTTGTAGCATAACTACTACAAGGCTTACTACCGATCTTACCATCAGCAAACAAACATCTGTCTTCATCTTTTACCTTTACGGTATCACAAGCCTCTAAAGGTCTCCCTTTTTTATTGTAGTCTAACCTCCCGTTTCCGCAATAGGCGGGGTGAGGGGCAGAACACTTTTTTACTTGAGTATCTTTAATAGAAGTTATATTTAATTTCACTGTTCCGGTACTATCTACTGGGGGCACGTTACCTTGTGGTTTTCCGATTTTTAGTTTTTTACTTGATTTAGATCCTGCACACTGCCCATACTGCCCATTTAAATTACCATCATCACAGTTTTCATTGCCTTCAATTATCCCATTTCCACAGATTACTTTAGGTTTACATTGTCCTTTGTTCCACTTACTACAATCATTTGAACAGGTCTTAATTCGGATCCCAGATTTATTACCACCTATTTTGCAATTTTCTCTTTTTGTAGAACCCAGGGGATCACAAACTTCCCCTTTCTGAACTGCTCCGTCTCCGCACTGAGGCTTGCTAAATCTATCTAAAGGCACGGATTGATCAAATCTTCTTTCATCTTGAAGGTTGAAAGGGTTTATAATATCTTCGAGACCTTTATCGGCAGCACCGATCAGTACCACTGCAAACAGTAGTGTAAATAAAGATAGATATTTTTTAATCGAAGCAAAATCAAGTTTCATGTTATATTATTTGGGCTTCAAGAACTCAAAATCTACATATAGTGTATAATCTTTCGTAGAAGAATTAAACTGATACTCATACATCTTGGAGAAGTTTGGGTAATGATATGTGGAGCTGACAGGGTTCCAGCAAGTCGCAGGATCTACATCATCGAGATCACCTTTCCCTTTACTGCACCCCACCATCTTATTTATGGGATCTACAGGGAACCCAGGCGAGTCTGCTCTGCGGCTCAAAGTTTGCCAAGAAGGCCACTTGCTGTTGGTATAGCTTGGAATGTAAGAACCTGAATCCATCGGAATAGCTCCGTCTCTTAGAGCTTTTTGCATCTGTCTTACATCTTTCAGACGCTGCCAATCTCGTTTTAGCTTATCTGTCACATTTGCACAGTAACCGTTGGACCAATCTAAATCATTTGAGCCCATCTCTTCAAGCTCCTTAAGTTCTTTTTTGACCTCGCTTTCTTGAGGTAGATCTGCTAAATAGTCATCGTCATCCCTCATTTTCTTAAATACCTCATCAACCTGCTTTTTAATACCTACATTTATAGACAAGTTCCCTACTTTTGTTTTTTTAGGTAAGCTTTTTTGTATCTCATCTCTTTTATTTTTGTAATTCTTAAACCTTTCATTCATCTTTTGTTGGATCAGGTTTGCAGTCGATGTGACAACCTTAGCATGAGCTTTTATATTATTAAGCTTTCTAGTAAGACTGTTTATATTACTCTGTATCTTTTTTTTCTTCTTTTTTTCACTTGCTTGTTTCTTTTTATTCCTTTTTTGTTTTATTGCCTTTTGTTTAAGTGCAATCAACTGACTAAACTCATCCGTATTCAAGATTGCATTAACAGAAGATAATATTTCTTCTCTTTTTTCAGTTTTACCCAAACCGTATTGATCTCTACACTGAAAATCGGTATCACAAAGAATATCTACTGTATGTTTCAAATTCTTCTCATACCTCACACTCCATTTACTATCCATATTTGTAGGATTATTATTGGAATTAGCCAGACATTTACCCGAACCTTTTAAGTTAGTATTAAATGAAATATTTTGAATTATTCCATCATCACCGGTGAGAATTTTCTTGGACTTACTTCTTGCTCCCTGGTTTACACTAAAATGATAAATATTATGATAAAGGGTGTATTCTACTGATCCACTTTGCACATTCGTGGAAGAAACTGAGTTAAGAGCGCTTATATAGTAATCACTGCCATTAGTAATTCCATTATAACCTTCTACATCTATGCTCCTAAACCCAGCTGCTGATCCAAAATTATCTCGATACCAGTTTCGCACCTCTTTCTTTTTAGGATTTCGGAAGATTTGAAGCCCTATTGC
>JBDGRL010000064.1:0-1627 GCA_042218065.1 Candidatus Magasanikiibacteriota bacterium
ATATGAACACTTCCGTCCTCGTGTATATGATCGGTATGTTCCCCGACATCTTTTTCATGTTCGTGTTCGGGAATCTTTTCTTCTTTTTTATCTTCTATCCTCTCTTGACTATTATGACGACTTTCTACTGCAGTTCCATGAGCATGCTCCACTCTCAAAATGCCGCTGGAAGCTCCCAAGCTAAGCAGAATAAGCACTGCAGTAATAATCCAGAATTTTACTTTGCTCATACCTTCTTGAAAATAATACCAAACCATTGGAGCTAAGATCAGTACAGTCAATGACCACCAGCCCAACCACATCGGCCCTTTCCAGATGCCTTGTGCTACAGGATGATCAGGTTTTTCCGCTAAAGCCGGATCGATATTCAGCATTAGGTTATTCCAGCTTGCGTGAAATACCGAGTCCTCCCACCAATGCATTCCAAACAAGCCATAAGTGAGGATAAAAGCGCCTACCGCCACCAGAGCGGCGCCGGTCCACAGGTGTACTTTTTTGGCACTCTTTTTGATGTACTTTGAGCTTTTTACTCCCAGGAGAGCCAGCAAAACCAGCAGAATCAGAGGAGCTGCACGTCCCAATCCGTGGACAAATCCGAGCCAACCGCCGACAGCTAAAGAGCCAGTGGAGGCAATATAGGTCAGCAAAACGTAAAAAGCAGGATTGGGGCAGCCGATACCGGCATTGCCCAGAAATAGCCCGAGTAAAAAAGTTTTTCCATAACCTTCTTTTATCCAGTTAGGAACTTTGCTAGTAGCAACCGGAAGAGAAATATTTATCAGATTCAGCTCGGAAAGACCGAAAATCAAAGCAGCCGCACCCGCTATGGTAAACATAATTCTTGTAAACTGATCTAAACCAAAATAATTTCCCAGTACAGCCGTAATAATCCCGTAAATTGTAATAGTGACTGTCAAACCAAGCCCGAAAGCTACAGCGAGACCTATACCTTTCCCCGCTTCTTCTTTGGCGGCTATCGGCACGATCACAAAAGCCAAGGGAAGCGTACAGGGTAGAAAAATCATACTCAAACCGGCGGCAAAGGAAAGCATGGCACTGACAGCCCCGCTTGAGATCGCAGCCAGCCAAACTAACCCTCCGGCAACGATAATAAATAAGGTGAGAGCTATTGCACCGATTATTTTTTTATTCATCCGATTTATTTTTACAAACTTTTGAACAAAATTTATTCACATGCTCATCCATCAGCTCAAGTAGCGGTTCAATCGTGTCATGGTTTAGCTCGTAAACCCTCTCTTTTCCTTTTTTCTTGCAATATACGAACCTACAAGTTTTTAATCTGTTTAAATTATGTGAGATGGTGCTTTGCTCATAAGACAGCTCATCCGTAAGCTCACTTACATTCATAGGTTTATCCTGCAGAGCATGAATGATGTCCAGGCGGGTTTTATTGGCTAAAGTATCAAAAAATCTTTTGTAGCCGTTGTTTTGCGACATATCTTAGTTTTTATATATGTTAATTATAGCATATATGACAAAACGGAAAAGTTCAAGCATAAATATACAGGGGACAGCTAGGAGCTTAAATTGTACCGCCGCTCATGTCCGCCACGGGCGGGTAGACCCTACACCGATTTAGGTTGATATTTAATCTATTTTTCACTTT
>JBDGRL010000065.1:0-2529 GCA_042218065.1 Candidatus Magasanikiibacteriota bacterium
TTAAATGGATTTGAAATAAACAAGTGAGCTGTAGCTGAGCTTGCGGTATCCAGCTGTTTATCCGCGCTTGATATTTTCTCAAGTGCGCTAGCTAAGCCTTCCGGATATCTAGTCAAATCTACAGCTGAAGCATCTGCCAAATACTCCCTTTTTCTACTGATAGCTAATTTTATTAGCTGAGCTATTATAGGTGAAACTAAGATAAGCACTAGACCTATTATAGCCATTACGCCGTTTTTTCTTTCACCGTTTCCTCCAAATCCAAAAATCCTCATACGTAAAAATAAATCTGCCAATAAAGCAATAGTTCCGACTAATACTACTGTAAGCGTCATTATTAAAATATCATAGTTTTCTATATGTGATAGCTCGTGAGCGAGCACACCTTCTAGCTCCTCATCTTCTAGTTTTCTGATTAGTCCGGTTGTGACAGCTATGGAGGCGTTTTCAGGGTTTCGTCCAGTAGCAAAAGCATTTAAAGCTGGAGAATCTATTACATATACGTCCGGCATAGGCATCCCAGCTGTGATGGTCAAATTCTCTACCAATCTATACAGCTCTGGAAAATTCTCCTCTTTTATTTTTTGAGCTCCGGAAGTTTTTAATGCTATTTTGTCTCCCTGGTAGTAACTGATTAGTGCAGAGATTATCGAGTAACCGACAGCAAGTACAAATACCCAGTATCCGTAACCCATATACACGCCGATAAACCATCCTAAGCCTATAACAACCAGGAAAAAGAAGGTAATTAGTAAAAATGTTTTTCTTTTGTTTGCAGCTATTTGTTCGTACATAATAAAGACAAGGCTGAAGTAAATTCAGTTTTTATTTACCTAATTTTTTAATTTTCTTGGGAGTCTGCAGTAGAGCTTTGGTCGGAATTTTTTTCTTGAGAGCTTTGTTCTTCTGTGGTTTCTTTTTTATTGCTAGAAGAATCTTCGTTACTATCATTGTTATCTTCAGAATCCGACCCAAGATCCACATCTGGGTTCTCTCTTACACCCTCTTCTTCTATTTCGTAAAATTCTTGTTGGCTAAAGCCTAATGCTCCAGCTACTAAATTAGCAGGAAAACTTTCTATCTTTGTGTTGAAGTCTCGAACTTGCCCGTTGTAAAATCGTCTGGCTGCTTGAATCTTATTTTCAGTATCTGACAGCTCATCCATCAGCTCAGATACGTTTTGGCTAGCTTTCAGCTCAGGATAATCTTCTACTGCGACCTGCAAGCTGCCTAAAGAGCTGGACAGCTTATCTTCGATTTGTGCTAACTGTTTAGTGTTACCTTCATTTCTTGCTTGTTCGGCTTGCTCTCGGTATTTAGTGACATTTTCTAAGGTGTCTTGCTCGTGTTCCATGTACCCTTTGACGCTATCAACTAAATTTGGAATTAAGTTATGTCTTCGTTGTAGCTGCACATCAATGTCGCTCCATGCTTCTTCCACTCGGTTTTGTTTTTTTACCAAGCTGTTGTAAAGAAAGATAAACCATAGCAAAATTATGACAACTATTGCTATGGCGATATAAAGAAGGATATCCATGATATTTTATTACTGTGAATCTTGAATTAACTTTTGAATTATGAGATAATCCTAACACTATTTTAACCATAAACTGCAATTTAGTCAATTATGCAGACAGTAATTATTTTTCTGTTAGTTTTGTCGCTTTTAGTGGTGGTCCACGAAGGTGGTCACTTTTTTGCCGCTAAGTTTTTCAATATGAAAGTATATGAGTTTGGAATGGGGTTTCCGCCTAGGGCTTTTGGATTTTATACCGATCCTGAAACTGGTGAACGAGTTTGGGTGTGGGGGAAGGGTAAAGACAGCTTAAAAGAAACTGTATCAGGCGAGGAGTCTCAAGAAAAATTTCCTGATACATTGTATTCCATAAATTGGCTTCCGCTTGGTGGTTTTGTTCAGATTAAAGGGGAAAATGGAGAAAATCTTGAGGATGAGGATAGTTTTGGCCATAAAGCACCTTGGAAGAGAATCATTGTATTATCTGCAGGGGTAATTATGAACTTTGTGTTAGCCGGAATTTTACTTGCAGGAGGGTTTGTCAATGGTCTACCAACTTCGGCTAAAGCCACAAAAGATCCGAATGCAATAGTACTACAAGAACCTCAAGTAATGGTTCAAAAAGTACAGTCTGGAACTCCTGCAGAGAAAGCGGGTTTGAAGATGGGCGATAGGATACTAGCTGTCAATGGAACCGCTGTTTCACAAAGCAAACAACTAGTTGAATATGTAGAAAATAATGCAAACCAAGAGCTGTCTTTGAAGATTAATAGGAATGGAGAAATAATGTCCGTATCTGCTAAACCAAAAAAATTAGAAGGAGCACAAGAGGAAAAATTAGGAGTGCGTCTATCTGATTCTGCTGTTGTAAAGTACCCGTGGTATATTGCGATATACAAAGGTTTTGTAGCAGCAGTTAGTGGAACCGTTACTATTGTAGCTGGATTCTACATGTTGCTGAAAAATCTTATTTTAGGTCAGGGAATGGTGTTTGAAGTTTCAGGGCCGGTAGG
>JBDGRL010000066.1:0-6379 GCA_042218065.1 Candidatus Magasanikiibacteriota bacterium
CGAATACACCTCTTTCTATCATAAGTTCCAGTTTTGTATCATCTTGTCTATCTAATATTATTTCTTTTACTCCCGCCTCTCTTTTGTGTTTTTCAAGTTGTTTTTTTAGTTGTGATATTTTTTTATTTAACATTAAGTTTATATTAGATATTTTCCAAAAATACGTTAGTAATTAGACACCTATCAAGTATTTAATCGAGCGGTTAAAAACTTGATGGGTGGGGAGACAGAGATAGTGCAAATCTCTGTCTCCCTTTTTAATTTAATGAGCAAGTGTTTATCTATGACGTGAAAAGACATCTGAATTTGATGGGGAGCTTTTTTGTTCTTCAATAAATTCTTTGAGTTCTCTGTTAGCAGATTGAATACTATTGAGTTTTTCTTCTAGGTCCTCAAAATTATTTTTTTCTTTTTTCATTTTTTCAATTTCTTGCTTAGATTCTCGTATTCTTTCTTCTATTTGTGAAACTTTGGTAAGACAATTACCCACTCTGTTTCCATGTTTTTCAATTTCGTTTTTTTGTTTAGATATACGCTTTTCGAACCTGTCTAACTCATTTTTCAATTCCTTAACTTCTTTTTTAGTTGATGGGAAATTAACATCAACCTCTTCTAATTGATCCATTTTATCAATTAGAGGGTTAATCTTTTCCTCCAATTCCTTTAGTACTTGGGTTTTTTCTTCAACTCTTTGTTCTGTTTCTTTCAGCTTTTTAATTTTTTTATCAACTCTTTTTTCAAGTGTCTCAAATCTAGCTCTTGCGGCGTTAATCTTATGGACTACTTCTGGTTCTTCGCCCATGTTGCCCTCCATGTAAGGTGCGCTGAATTACCTGAACTTGTTTTAATTACTCCCCCCTAAGTTTCTTTTCAATTTTTTGAAAAAAAACTTAGGAGAAAATTATTTTATTATAGAGAATATCAAGTGAAATAGATAAGTTTAGTGATAGGAACAAGGGGGTATTAATTGTCTAGAGTGCAATGTATACCCCCTGTTTATAGAACTTCTTATATTATTAGGGTTAACATGCTTGAGTTATCTTTTTCTGAATATTATTTCACTATCTTTATCTTTCTTTTTTTTATCTTGTTTTGAAGCATCATCTTGACTCGATAAACTGTTTTGTTTTTTTTCGTGTTGTTTTGTGTTCTTCCTTTCAGTAAAGTGACCTGTACTTTCATGTTGATTGCTTTTTTCTTGATTAAGCCCATCAAATTCATCTATTTTACCTAAATATACCTCTTTTGCGACGGTGTTTGGTATATCTATTATCAAATATAATTCATCCTTTCTAATTTTTAGTTGCAGTCCAGCTACAAATAAAGAAGATTTTCTTTTCAACAATTTATCTTTTGATCCCATATTATATTTATTTTCAACTTCTTGGTTGTTATCTTTAGTAAATTCTTTTACATAAACTTTTCCTTCTTTTATATCGATTTCAAACTGATATTCAAGTTGATTTTGGACTTTTTGCTTATATTCTTTCGTTTTATCGTGCAAGGTTAACCCTCTCATTTTATCCTCCTCTTGATTGTTTATTACTACTTTCATTTCCTGCATGGCAGAAAATGAAAGGGTGAAGGAGGAACACGTAATTGTCGTACGGCAACAATACGTGCTCCTCCGAGTGCGTCCAGACTTGTCGGTGTACCCGCGTCTGGGGAACGGGTCCAACAGTTAGATAGTGGCTACTTGCCGACCCGGCTCATTTCGCTGCGGCGCCGGTTCAGCATCATCCGTTTCCTCCTGGATTTCCCGAGAGCGATCGATCTGCTCTTGGTACCGGGGAGGCATCAGCCTACGGCTGTTGGTAAACCGCAGGGCTTGCTGGGTCATACATTGGAACCCATCTTCATCCCGACTTGGGATATAATCCCAGTGGGCATCTTCGAGATGTTCCGTCGTGACCTCGTCCGCCTCAGAGTCCTCGTGAGAGAACTCCTTGGCCCGAAGCAGAAGTGCTTCGAGCTCGGCTCCGGTCCAGCCGTCAGTCTCCTCGAGAACCACCGAGAAGTTAATATTCTCGGAATTGATGTTGTGCTTATCGCACAACGCCTCGAGTATGTCTTCTCGACCTTCCCGGTCGGACGGAAGTAACGGGATCCTTTTGTCCACTCGACCGTCCCGCAGCATGGCGGTCGAGAGATTTTCCGGGTAGTTCGTAGCAAGCATGAAAAACAGCTCACCACGATTCGAATCGTCCCCCATGACATTTTGTAGCATGCCACGGAGACGATCCGAAACTCCAGAATCACCCGAGTGACCGGAACCATCACCGATGGCCTCCGCCGCTTCATCGATGAAGATGATCGTCGGAGCCATCGCTTGGGCAATTTCGAGAGCCAGCGACATATTCTCCTCGGATTCTCCGACCCACTTGGATCGGATACTTCCGAGTTTCACGAAGTTGACGCCGCTCTCCTTGGCCAAAGCTTCGGCCAAGATCGACTTGCCGGTTCCGGGCGGACCCATCAGGAGCCAGCCCTTGTCAGTGTGATCGGCGCAGTTTCGCAGATTTTCGACCTGCGTCTCCAGCGCATCGATCACATAGTCCAATCCGCCGATAGCGTCGAAACCATGTTTGGGCTGGACAGGCTGGAGCGCACCTTCGGATTGCCCCTCAATGCGCTCACGCTTTTCGTCCCAGACGTCTCCGTCCGAGACGGGCTCGCCACCCATCATGGACTCCATTAGGATGTCTTCGACATCCCGACAACGGAGCCCGGTGCAGAGATTGGCGAATACCTCCGGGTCGCGGTCGATCTCGACTCGATCGTAGTACGTTCGTGCCCAGAGGATGAAGTGCTGCAGTTCCTTTCGGTCGGGGCGTGGAATCTCGATCGGCACCACGTTCGAACTGTCCGAACGCAAGGTTCGGGACAGTTGACCTCGGTTTCGCTCGATCAGGATGACTGGATTGCGGCTTGCCCGCAAGGGCGAGTCCATTCCAGCCCAGCGCTGGAGCGAGACAATCTGCTCCGAACAGGAGTCCTGCTCGGAGAATACGCTTTCCGCGTATTCTATGATTGCCGCTCCTTTGCGCCCTTGAGGTTCTCCGATCTGGAGGAACTCCTCCAGAAGCGGAATCGCTTCTTCTGGGTCGGTCGGCAGATCACCGGAAGAGTCGTTACCAGATTCTCCCGACTCCATCTGCTGAGCGATCTCATCCATGAGACCACTCGAGCTTTGTGAGCTGGAAGAAGACGTTGGTTCGTCGCCTCCGATATCCATCAGAGCCTTGAACTTCCGACGCTGATCCGACCCTTCACTGAGTATCTCATCGGCGAAGGTGAACCCGCTAGACTTGTCGTAGAAAACTACGATGTCGCGGGTCTCACTCAGACGCTTCGCAAGAAGCTTGCGAAGCGTGATAAACGGTCCTTTCTCGGTCTCGGGAAACACATCGTGGACGTTTCCCGAAAGGCGGAAAACGTATCCCTCTTCCTTTCGATACGCTTCCTTGAACCGTTCCCACCAGTTGTGGGCAGCGGGCTCAGTCTTGGGTTCGCTCATCTCTTCCTCCTCCCCTTACGGGGATGCTAATTTCAATCTTTCCTTGGCAGAATCTCACCTTGCAGTTCGTCTCGGATCTTCCGAGAAGCCAAGGGGTTTGTTTTCCGGAAAGACCGGATGGGAGAAATTTCTCCCGTGTTTTCTCTTTAACTTCTTTTTTGTTAGAAAGAATTACGGGAGAAATCTCTTTGTGTGTTTAAATTAAGTTTTAACTTGGAAAGAACAATGTGTTTGTAGTGAATATTTTCTTTCACTACTTTCGTTTCCAGCATGGCAGAAAATGAAAGGGTGAAGGAGGAGCACACGATTGTCGTGCAAACAACGTATGCTCCTCCGAGTGCGTCCAGACTTGTCGGTGTACCCGCGTCTGGGGTCGGGCTTGGATCAGGAGTCGACCTCCTTGATCATTTCCACCAAGTCACGATTCGGATCTTCGGGAAACCCGGTGTGAACCAGATCTCCCTCCGAGCCGAGCGTCAACTCTTCTACGGTCGGCCCGACTTCCTCCGGATCGATGCGATCCGTCAGGAAATGGAGCCGTTGATTGGCGGAGCCGCGAAGGCTCTCGCGCAACCTCAGCTCCCGCTCGTAAGGTCCGGCAACGAGCAGGTCGACCTCATCGAGCAGGTCTTCCCACTCGTCTTTACCGTTCTCGATCAATCGCTCGATCTGCTTGAGGGTATGCCCCGTAAAGCAGACGAGCGAGAAATCTTCGCCGAGTCGAGCTCGCAAAATTTGCATCAACTCCGCGAGCGGCTCGGCCTGCGAGAACGGCTCACCGCCGGAAAAAGCGGCACCGTCGACATCGAGCCGGCAGATACGATCCGCCAGCTCGTCGACGTCGGTTGGGTTACGTTCGTCGAACTCGAGGGCGTCGGTGTTCCAGCACCCCTCGCATCGGCGAGGGCAGCCCTGGACCCAGACACCCGCCCGCACACCGGAGCCGTTGGCCTCGGTGCGGGGTACGAACTCGTGGAGGTGGATCTTACTCATGAGCCGCCTCCTCGTCGACGGAGTTGCGTTCCCAGTCGGGCTCGCAGTCTCCGTCTTCTTTGAGTTCGATGTCCTCGGGCCGGACTTGCGTCCGAACACCGAGATTCTCGAGCTCTTCTTCAACTTGAGCCGAGTGCTTGAAACACTCCGCCCCCTCGAACCCGTCGAGTTCGACTGAGACCTCTCCGTCAGGCTCGAGCGTAATCTCTTCTTTTTTACTCATACTGCCTCCTGTATGGCGAGGTTCATCTCCCCGGTTTGGGGATTTTGGTTAACTTCGACTTCTTTACCTTTTGCTCGAGCTTGCGCAGCTCGAGCGGCGAGGTAAACGGCTCCCGGAAGCAGGTCTTCGACCTGCTCTTGAAGTTTCCGTTGCCGTTGCTGGTTGGCCTGGGAGCCGTCCCATTCCTCAGACGTGCCGAGAAAAGATAAACTCTTGTCTTTTTTGTTGATCCCGACACCGATTCCGCCGAATTTTCCACGGCGGGTCATGCCCTCGGCGTCGAGTCCGAAGGCTACTTCCACACCTTTAGTCGTCCCGGAAACCCGGGAGTCGTAGTTGTAGAAGTAGTCCGTAACTTTTACTCCCTGCATCTCGAGCATGGCTGCAACGATCTGCAGTCCCTGCTCAAGCAGTTCGGGGGATGCATCCGAGATGTCAATCTCGGAAGTTCTTCGGATGTGACTCATACCGCACCTCCTTTTTTTAGTCGATTGAACCACTCAGTTTGCCAGCACTGAATGGTATTGTTCTAAGTCCGGGATACTCCCGGCTGTAAAATTATCTAGTTTAATAAGATAATTTTATAAGCCACGAGCATCTTATGATATTTTAAGGCTTAAGTAGTAAAATAATTTCAGGAAAGAGAGTATAGATTAATACCCTCTTCCCTGATTGAATCTTTAGTAGGCTAAAGTCCAATTTCTTTGATAGGAACAAAAAAGGTGTTTTTTCAAAAAGTTAAGCACCTCCATTTTTTTTATTTCTTTATCTGTAAGTAACCAATCTTTAGGCAAATCTTTGATTGAAGTTGAGTGATAAGCAAGAATTTGTCTAAATATTTCTGATTTTAAGTCTGTACCCCAATTTAGCTCTTTGTTTTTTTTTACAGTTTCTTTATTTCTTTTAAGTTCTCTCAATATATTATTTTTGTTTTTAAACTCTTTCTTATCTTCTATTCTATTTAATATCTCGGTTACATCATTTCTCCATTTTCTTAGAGGAGCTTGATCTTTTATATTTCTATACTTTGATCTAGGATCAATTTTTTCATTTCTCATTCTCCTTGCATTTCCCAGCTCTAAACGATACTTTTTTTGGTAGTCGTCAAATATTTTTATTCTTTCTATTACTGGTACAGGTGATTCAAAGTTTTTTACTTTATTTATCATTTTTTGCGGTACTTCCCCTTCGGCTCTATAAGCTCTATATTTATAAACGCAAGTTCCATCAAGTCTATCTTTGTAGAGGTGTATTACTCCGGTGATATAAAAGTGTTTTGTATGGAGGTGCCACACTCTTTCTGGTACTTCATTTATTTTATTGCTACAATCTTGACAAATTTCATCTTTTCTTTCCTTGCATATAAACCTTCCATAATAGTACTTTTTTTTACCATGCTTAAACCTTTTTAGTTCCGTATCCATTTACGCCTCCTTTGTAAGGAACAATGGTCTGGCTGAAACCCTTCTAGAAAATTCTTTTCTTCTAGAAAGATTCCAACTTTAATTTCAATATCATAAAATCATAACATCTTGTTTAAACTTTGTCAAGTTTATCATTGACACTATGATGACACTTTGTTATACTATCTACTGACGGCATAGACTTACTCCAAGGAGGTTTATTCATACATAACATGACAGCCC
>JBDGRL010000067.1:0-15059 GCA_042218065.1 Candidatus Magasanikiibacteriota bacterium
TCAGAGAGGCCGTTACAGATAAGATACCTTATATTTTAGTAATAGGCGATGATGAATTGGGAGGAGGTAAGCTTACTGTGAGGGTGAGGGATGAAGGTGGTGAAGAGGTTGAGGTTGAGAAAGGTGAGTTTATTGAAAGAGTAACTGAAGAGATTAATTTTAGAAAATAAGCTCCACCTTGTTTATTGTCTAAATTAGTTTTCGTTTAGTTTTTTTCTTAAAGTATCTTCTGGGGTTTCTTCTTCTTTAAACACATCTTTGTAATCATCGTACAACATACTCTGAAGCTCTTGTACATCTTCTTTAGACCTTACCTGAGTTTCTCTATATTCATCAACTTCTTTTAGTAATTCTTCGTCTTCTAATACATAAGCAATCTGGTACTTTAGGGTTTGAGGATCTTCATCAAAACTAGGTGGCTGTTCTCCTCTTGATATTTGATCTAGAAGTCTAACAAAATTTGTACTACCTTTTTCAATTTCATTTATTATTGCTTTTTTTCTACTTATTTCTTCTTTTTTTTCTGATTCTGATTTATCCAAACCTTCGATGGCATTTAAAAGTTCCTCTTCAGATTTTTCGTCCAATAAATCACTGATTCTCTCTTTGGCATCATCTCCCTGAAAAATTTGTTCTTCTTCATCGACTTTAGGAGAGAAATCATCTTCTGGGTTGTCGCTATGAGCGTCAATTATATCATATTCTTCTAAAGTTTCCTGACTTGGAAACGACCCTTCTTCACTTCTTTCTTCTTCTGTAAGTTCTCCTTCTTCTTCAGGAGTAGTGTATTCACTTGGCTCAAAAATGTTTTGTAAATTTTCTTGCAGCTTACTAAGAGCTCCCTTTATTTCTTCTGTACTTTCTAATTCAGACTCGGAAACCTCTTCTAGCCATTCTTCTGTAATATTTTCAAATTTTTCTTTTCGTGCTTGTATTCTTTGTGCTTCAGCTTCTGCCCTTCTTTTTTCAGTCGGTGTTAACTCTCCTTCTCCTTCTTCAGGAGTAGTGTATTCACTTGGCTCAAAAATGTTTTGTAAATTTTCTTGCAGCTTACTAAGAGCTCCCTTTATTTCTTCTGTACTTTCTAATTCAGACTCGGAAACCTCTTCTAGCCATTCTTCTGTAATATTTTCAAATTTTTCTTTTCTTGCTTGTATTCTCTGTGCTTCAGCTTCTGCAGCCTTCTTTTCTTGTGAGCTTAGCTCTCCGGGAAGAGTGTATTCATCCTTTGTAAACCATTCTGCTGGCTCATTACTCTCTAGAAATCCAGCTACTTTATCAATAGCTGTTTTGCCATAATTAGTAATTTTAGAAGCTGTTTCTTCTATCTTTTTATTAGCTTTTTCTACTGTTGCTCTACCGCTTTCGAATAAATCACCTAAAGCTGAAAATGGTTTTTTTGCTTGCTCTTGGAATGATTCAATGAAGCTTTCAGTATCTTTTCCTTGAGCTTCTGCAGCTTTGGCAGTTTCTTCTGTAAATGTTTCTACAGACTCATCTACATCGTCAGGTAATTCTATTATTACATCGGTCGGTTGTGTTTCTGGTTCTTCTTGCTTTTCTTCGTCTGCTTTCTCTACTTTTTTTCTTGCTTTCATAATATCAAGTGTATCTCCTATTTCAGCTAAAGCAGACCTGGTACTTTTATTTGTTATGTTTCTGGTGTTTTCCTGTGTTCTTCCTCTTGTTTTATCTAGATTTTCTGCTATTTTTTCTTCTGATTCAGACACTTCAATTCCTTCTTTTTGGCCTGCGTTTGTTTGGGACAGTTCTTCTAGCTCATCTGCAATTTCTTCGTTCGAATCTTCATCTTCTTGTTGTTTCTTTGCTGTTTCGTAGGCCTGTCGTGAACTATCTTCTTGTTTTTTTGGGTTCATGAAACTTATTTTTAAGTATTTATACTTGCATTAATTATAACAAAAATCGCGGTCTTGTCAACTAATACTTGATTTTTTTAGCAATATTTGGTATGTTCAACTTACAGCAAGTAAGCCTAGACCAACACCGAAAGGAGAAGTTATGAGTACCTTAGAACCACTAGAACCACTAAGAGAAACTTGGAGTCATGCTTTCGAGCGTGATTTGGAATTTTTGTGTATTATCAAGGCCGACGAGGAGGGAGAAAATGAATTCGGGAGTCACATTATCCTCTCTTTAGATGAGGAGAAAGAAGGAACCTTGCTAGAAAAGAGGATCAAAAGAGAAGTGTCGAAATTCTTGCTGGAAAATGATCTTTCTTACCAGTCTGCTAAAAAGGGCCATGTTCCTGAAGACGAAGTGTTCTTTTTCCATTGGCAACCTACTGATGGAGAAGGTGACCCATACCCTTGCGGTTTTGATACTTCAAAGGAGGCAGTGTAAATTCTTTTCAAATATCTTAGCACGCCTGGGGGACGTGCTTTTTTAATTTTGCTTGAATATTTCTATTTTCCTCGGTAAAATTTAATCAATGACTAATGAAAACCTTCCAAAAATTATAGTAATGCTCGGCCCAACCGCCGCTGGAAAGACCGGCTGGAGCCTTGAGCTTGCTCCTGAGATAGAAGCCGAGATAATATCTGCTGACTCTAGGCAGGTGTATAAATATATGGATATCGGGACCAACAAGCCCAAAGGAGAAAATCAGTGGTTTATCGGTCCTGGTGGCACCCCTCAAAGAGCTTATTTTATAAAAAATATACCCCATTATCTCATAGATATTATTGATCCCGACCGTGACTTTAATCTAGCTAAATTTCAGAGCAAAGCTAAAGATAGGATTGATCTTATTTTAAAAAAAGACAAAACCCCAATGCTTGTCGGTGGCAGCGGACTATACATTCAATCCATAGTAGATAACTATCAGCTGCCGCAGATTCCACCCAATGAGAATTTGCGTGATGCCTTAGAAAGTTTCACGAACGAACAACTCGTAGATATTTTGAATAAAGTAGACCCGACTTCAGCTGAAAAAATCGAGCAAAACAATACTCGAAGATTAATTCGTGCGATTGAGGTGTCCACCTCGGTTGGAGAGCCTTTTAGTGAGCTAAAAGGTTCGGGTGATAAGCTTTATGATGTGATTCAGATCGGAGTAAAAGTAGATAGAGATGAACTATATGAAAAGATAAACCAGAGAGTAGAGAAGATGTTTGATCAGGGACTCAAAGAGGAGGTGGCTAAGCTGAAAGACAAATACAGCTGGGAGCTGTCCAGTATGAATAGCATCGGCTATCAGGAGTTTAAGCCATATTTTGAAGGTGAAGTTGAGCTGAAACAGGTAAAAGAAAATATAAAAACTAATACTCGCAATTATGCCAAGCGTCAGTTGTCTTGGTTTAAAAGATTTGATAGAATTAATTGGTGTGAGAGTCTTGCCCAAGCTAAAAAGAAAATAGATAATTTTTTAAATAAATAAATATGTTGGTTTTTATAGGATTAACTTTGCTTGCTTTGGTTTCTACTGCAGTTATCTGGGAAGGTAGTGAGATTTTGGAGAAGTCGAGTGAAAAATTAGCGGTATATTATGAGCTGCCCGCCATTGTTCAAGGGGCTATCATTGCCGCTATTGGCTCGAGCTTTCCTGAGTTTTCTACTACTGTCATATCCAGCTTAATTCACGGTGAGTTTGAGCTGGGTGTTGCTGCTATTGTAGGCTCGGCTATTTTTAATATACTGGTTATACCAGGTTTAGCAGGTCTTTTCAGTGAAGATACTCTACAGTCGAATCGCAAGATTGTATACAAAGAAGCTCAGTTCTATATGCTCTCGGTAGCTGTACTTTTGATATCTTTTTCTTTTGCTGTGATCTACCACCCTGTCAGCTCGGAAGTGCTGATAGGAGAGATGACGCGCTGGATTGCCATTATTCCCGTAGCTCTGTATGTACTGTATGTATTCATTCAGTGGCAGGATACTATGGACTATGAGGCAGATAAGAAAAAGGAGGATATCCAGCCGGTAAAACAATGGGGCTGGTTAGTCCTGAGCTTGTTAATAGTGGGCATCGGAGTAGAAGGTCTGGTGCGAGCTGCTATCGGGTTTGGTGAGTTGTTTAATACTCCTAGTTTCCTTTGGGGCTTGACTATAATTGCGATAGGAACTTCTCTGCCGGATGCTTTCATCAGTATCAAATCAGCCCAAGAAGGAAAAGGGACTGTGAGCATAGCGAACGTGCTTGGAAGTAATATTTTCGATCTCTTGATTGCGATACCCGCCGGTATTTTGATAGCGGGCACTGCTGCTATTAACTTTGGGCGAGCTGCGCCGATGATGGCAATATTAGTTGCAGCTACCATCATACTATTTACCATATCTAGAACCGACTTCAGGATTACGACCAAAGAATCTTGGTTTTTGATTTTCTGTTATTTTGCTTTTGTAGCTTGGATGGTATTGGAGACTATAGGGGTTACTTCTGTAGTGTTATAGAAAACTATGGCCAAACACAGCCACTGGCACAATATTAGACATAAAAAAGAAAAGGAGGACAAGAAAAAGTCGAAGCTTTATTCAAAGCATGCGAAAAATATTATTAAAGCTGCCAGAGAAGGAGGTGGTGATCCTGAGAAAAATGTCTCTTTAAAACGGGCAATAGAGCAAGCGAAGGACGATGATGTACCCAAAGAAAATATACAACGAGCAATAAGAAGAGGCACCGGGGAGCTGTTGGATGGGGGTGAGATGGAGGATATTATTTATGAGGGATATGGCCCCGAAGGTATTGCTTGCTTAGTCGATGCCACTACGGACAATAGAAATCGAACTTCATCTGACTTGAAATACGTTTTCTCCGATTATGGCGGATCATTAGGTGAGTCCGGTAGTGTAAAATGGCAGTTTGAGTACTTGGCACAGGTAGAGTTTGATCAGGCTCAGATCGAAGATTTAGACTGGAGCCAGCTTCAGCTGGAATTTATGGAAGCGGGTGCGGACAATATTGAACAAGATGAAGGTTTGATTAAAATAAAAGCTAATAAAGACAAGTACAATAACTTGCTGGAAGTTGTAGAGGAGTATGATATAGATACGAAAACCGAGGGCCTAGAGTGGGTGCCGAAAGAGATAGTACCGGCTGATGAACAGCTGAAAGAAAAGGTGAATTCGATGGTGGAGGATTTGATGGATCTGCGGGATGTTGATGATGTATATACCAATTTAGAATAATATGAGCTCTAAACAAAGAAAAATTTTAGGTATAGATCCAGGTTACGGCCGGGTTGGTTTTGGGGTGATACAAGAAAAAAAGAAAGATTTACATTACATAAATCATGGCTGCATTGAGACTTCTCAAGATTTAGAGTTATCCGATAGGTTGATTCAGATCAAAGATGCTCTAGATAAGGTATTAGCTGAGTATCAGCCGGATATGGCATCGGTTGAGGAGCTGTTTTTCTGTAAAAATGTAAAGACAGCTATTGATGTAGGCCAAGCTCGCGGAGTGATACTGCTGTCTTTGTCTGAGTATGGGCTGGATGTGGATGAGTTTACTCCAAAAGAGATTAAGTCCACTCTCACAGGCAAGGGTAATGCTGATAAGAAACAGGTACAGGAGATGGTAAAACTGCAGCTGGATTTAGGCCGAAAACCGAGCCAGGATGATGCCGCCGATGCATTGGCAGTGGCTCTATGCTCATCTCTGAAAAATAAGTATCAATAAGTTTTCAAGATTTTAATTTATTCGTATAATACGTACGTATTAATTAACTACATTACATGCAGAATACAAAAATCGCTATTAATGGCTTTGGTCGTATTGGACGACTCGCTTTTCGTATCGCATATCAGAAGGGCTATGATATTGCGGCTATAAATGACCTTACTGACAATGAAACCTTAGCCCATCTGCTAAAGCATGATACCGCTTACCCGGAGTTCGGACCAGAGGTAGACTACGACGAAAATAATATAATTATAGATGGCGAAAAAATAGAAGTGCTGTCAGAGAAGGAGCCGTCAAATTTACCTTGGAGCGAGCTGGATGTAGATATTGTCTTAGAATGTACCGGTGTCTTTAGAAGCAAAGAGGACTCTCAGGCTCACCTTGATGCAGGAGCGGAGAAGGTTATTATCTCAGCTCCGGCAGACAATACTACAGAATATGTTCGAGGGGTAAACTGCCAAAGCTACAACGACGAGGACATTATAGACAATGCTTCCTGTACTACGAACTCTACGGCACCAACAGCTAGGGTTATGAAAGAAGAGTTCGGAATTGATAAGGCTATGATGTCGACTATTCACTCTTACACCTCCAGCCAAAACTTACAGGACGGGCCACACAGTGATCTCCGCCGAGCTAGAGCAGCAGCAGAGAATATCGTACCAACTACTACCGGAGCCGCTAAAGCAACTACAGAGGTAATTCCTGAGCTTGAAGGTAAGTTTGACGGGGTAGCTTTCAGAGTTCCTACAGTTACTGTCTCACTTACCGACTTTACCTTCCTTTTAAATCAGAAGGTTAGTGTCGATGAAGTAAATCAGGCCATGCGCGATTATGCCGATGATCAGCTCGAGGGAATACTGGATGTCACAGATGAACCCTTGGTATCTACTGATTTTAGGGGCAACCCTTACTCAGCAGTGGTAGATTCACAGATGACCAGAGTGGTGGATGGAAATTTGGTGAAAGTGGTAGCTTGGTATGATAATGAGTGGGGTTATGCGAACCGACTTATTGAGATGCTGGATATAATTTCTTAACTTTTTAATTATTAATTAAAAATTACATGCGCAATGGAAAAAAACCTGAAATTTCAAATCAAGATGACCACAGGGGTAATTATGAAGTAAGTGATCACAGAATTGATCATGATAGTGAAACAGAACAAGATAACTCTACTGGAGGACGTGAAGGGAGTGGTTATGAAATCAAGCGTAATAGAGAAAAAGGGGTGAAGAATGAAAATGAAATTTCAAAGGAAAGCATATCAAACGGTATTGACAGCTTAGCTTTTAACATGGATTATTATGCTAACTTAGAATATGGTCCTTATCCAGATCCATTTGAATATATAGAGGACTTAGAAAATCGTATTGAGTCTGCTTTCAAACAAGAAGGGGTTATATCTGAAAAGGAAAAACAAGAATTAACGGTGGAGCTAGAGGAGCAAAAGAAAAAATTAATTGGTTACATGTTAGGCTTTGTAGAAAATGAACTACTTTCTAAATTCTCTACTGAAAAAGGTCGTTTTAGTCCTGATCTAGCCAGAAGAGATTGTGAAGAGTATCTTGGAAAAGTAAAAGAGATCATTTCTCAATATGAAAAGAGTTTGAATTCTATAAAGAAAAGAGAATATTCTAAGAAAATATCATCTTTAGAAGAAAAGATAGAAAAATACTACAATGAACCCTCCGCCTATGACATAGAAAAAAAGTGTTCCCAAATAGAAGCAGAGCTGATGAAAATAAAAAAAGAGCAATTTAGTGATAAATTACTTAAGATTAATAAAAAAAGTTGGTCTGATCTTGAGCACAAATTTATTTCAGTTGAACCAATTCGTTCTCGTCTAAATGATATTGAGGCTGATATTATTGAGTTGAGTGATTCAGAAAAAATGCAAGATATTGAAGATAGTGTAGTAAAAAAAGATGTAGAATTAGAAATAAATAATTTGGAAGATTTTGTAAATCAACTGAAAGACTCTATTACATTTTTGGAAAAGTATTATAAGCTCAATACTCTAGCTGATAAATATAAAAGAGGAGATGTAGAGGAGTCGGATGTTTTAGAAGCTTATCAAGAGATGGAGGATATATATCACAATTACTATAAAGAACCGTGGACTGAAAAAGATATAAGTTACGGTAAAAGAGATGGAGAAGGAATGGATGGTGTAAGAACTGTAGCTAGGAAAAAAATTACAGACTTAGGAATCAAGAATTTTGGTTATTCAGAAGGTGAATCACAAAAGACATCCAATTCGGAGGCGCAAAAAAATGAAACAAAGGCTGATTTTTTAAATACGCTTAATCTGTCCCAGTCTGAATTGTCGGACTTGTCTCAAGGGGAGGCCTGGGAAAGAATAAAAGAACAAAGAGATAAACTTGCTTTAAAATACCACCCTGATATGGGTGAGGTCGCAGATGAAAAAAGAATGAAAGAGATTAATACGGCTTATGATGAATTGAAGGAGTTTTTTAATCAATAAAAAATTTCTAATAAGTAAATAATTAACAAAGAATATTATGAATGACGGTGAAGGTTCGCGTACGGACCCAGATTTATATAATTCCGGAGAAAGTGGTTTCAGTTATGAAACAGGAGCAGAAGAAGGTGATTATGAAACTTATGATATTGAGGTTAGTGAACACAGAATGGGGGGGTGGTCGTGAAGGAGTCTCTGAACAAGAACAGCAAAAAGAAATTGATTCAGTTAGAGAACAAATAGAACGTGTTGTAGGGGAAATTAAATATTGGTATGACCATCAAGGTCATCCAAACATGGATTTGAGACCAAACCCTTTAGGAAAAATTAAAGATGTGGAGAGAGAAATCGAAAGTTTAGATTATTTTTATGTTTCTCAAGATGTTAAACAAGAGTTGTATCAAGAACTGATGGAGCAAGCATCTTGTGTTTTCGATGAGATGGTTGATTATGTTGAGTGGTATTTTTTTAAGAATATGCCTGAGTATAATGAAGATTCAGATAAAGACTTTGCAGAATTGGTGGAGGACTGTGAAAGCTATTTGGATCAGCTTGAGAATTATGCAGAAGAGTTTGACTTAGTTTTTGCTACCAGTCGGGTAGATGATTTACAAGAAGACTTTGAATTATATAGAGAAAAACCTAATGCCTATAAGATAGAGCTGATAAAAGATGAGTTGCACCAAATAAAAGAAGAGGACTTTTCAGAAAAGTTATTTTCTTGGGGGAAAAATGGTCTTGAGTTGGATCATAAATTTATCTCAGCCGACTCAGTGAGGTCTAAATTGGAAAATGCTCGAGAGCGGTTGGGTAATATAGAAGAGACATTAGACATAGAGTATGACGAAGATGTTGATCGGGAGGAACTTTCAGATAAAGATAGGCTGAATGAAAAAGCTGAATGGAGACTGGAAACTGCTGAAAATTTTGTAGAGCAATTAGAAGATGCGCTGAAAGTGTTAGAACTTTATTATGAGTTTCAGACATTGGCAAACAAGTTTGATCGAGGTGGGGAGAATAAGGATAGAGTTTTAGATAAATATAATGAGATAATGAATATAATTAATTCATATTACAATTCGGAATCTGTAAATATGGCAGGCTTAAGTAATACTTTAAGAGCTGGAGAAGGTATGAGAAAAATTAAAAAATTAGCCAATATAATTTTAAAGGATCTTGGTTTGAGTTCTAAATCTAGCTATAAACAAGAGAGTGTAGATCGTAAATACAGTACTGATGTATCAAAATATCTACAACAGCTCGGATTCTTCAAACAAGAACTTGCCAATTTAAATTCAGAAGAAATAATAGAAAAACTGAAAAAGAGAAAGCGCGAACTTTCTCTAAAGTTTCATCCAGATTTGAATAATGAAACAGGAAACGAAGAAAAAATGAAAGAAATAAATAGAGCTTATGATAAATTAGCAGAATATTATTCAGAGTAATTTTGTGTCTGTAGTGCACATTAAGCAAGAAATTACAACTAAAGAAGATGGCACAAAAATATGCATAGTAAACCATAAGGGAGAAGATTATTTTTTGAAGAATTATAAAAATGAAGCCAAGGCAGAGCGAGAGTATATCAACCAAAAGTTTTTTTATAACTTAGCCCAAGAGCATGATACAGGTTTTAATTTTTTAGAACCTAAAAATACTGGAGATAAAATATTTTACCCTGCGTTAAAAGAAGATTTCAAATGGTTGGCACCAGGATCTAGCATGGAAGATGAGCTAGTAGAGCTTCAGGGGTATCTTGAATCAATGCTTGAGTTTTTTAAGTTTTGTCAACGGAGAATTGATTTTGAAGATCTGCCAGAAGAAATACAACATCGGTACGACCAGAAGGGCGACCAGCATTATCTAGACAATTTTGATAAAGATAGTGAATATTTAGAAGATCAGGATCTAATGAGTACAGCAGAGAAAAACAACCTCAGAGATGTGCTTGTTACAAATGTAGACCAAAGAGCATTTCAGCATCATGATGTAGTGCCGTGGCATATGGCTAAAAATAAAGAGAGCGGTGAGATAATACTCGTGGATGCTGAGTGGGCCGACTGGTCTTTGTGGGCGTATGATATTGCCTACTATATTTTACAGATGGTTGGATATGCGGACCAAGTGGAAGATGCAGAGACGGTATATAAAAAGGTAAAACAAGAGTGTTCAAATAAAGATAATTTTGATGAATTACTACACTGTGCTTTAGTTTATCGTGGCACGAGACTAGCTGCAGAGCTTCATCGGGCAGGTAAAAAGAAAAACTTAGATAAAGTGGTTGAGATAACTATTAAAGGTAGGTTGTAATTTTAAAAAACGCTTAAACCTACTAAGTGAGATGTTTTATTTTTGTAACATATTGTGTTACAATAAAGTCACTTAAATAAACAAATACACCATGAGAGCAAATATAAATATATCCATTCCTGAAAAAATGAAAGAAGAAGTAGATCAGATGGTAGAAGATGGTGGTTATGCCTCACGCAGCGAGCTTATACGTGAAGCTTTACGTAATTGGGACAAGTATCAATTTTGGAGCAAAGATGAACTAAAATCTAAAAAGACAGCCACCTCTAAAGAAAAACTGGATGATACTGATTATACTCAATGGTAGGATCATTATTTCTTGCAAAAATATACTTTACGGATGAAAAAGGCTTTAAAATTAGACCGATTTTGATTATAGGAGAAAACCAGTTTTCGGATTATTTAGTTTTACCCTTAACTACTAATTTCAGTATCGATGGTCCAAAGATAACCAGTAATGATTTGCATAAAGGGAACCTGAAGAGAAAATCAATAGTAGTTGTAGATAAACTACTAACTGTCCATGAGAATTTGCTCCATAGGAAACTAGGAGAGATTGAAAGCGAGACTCTGGAAAAGATAAAAGTAAGTTTCTGTGAGAAAATGGGGTGCAATTAAAAACGCCCGAGATCCGCACTTAGAGTGCTGGGTGCGAATCCGGGCGTTCTCAGTGTCCTCCCTAGATATTATTTCCACTGGCATTTTTCGTATTTTGCAGTATAGTTGATCAGTTTCTTTTTTTTGCACTTGCACCCTTTCGGTAGGGTGACAAATATTTTGCTTTTTTCTTCAGAGTCAGGGTAATTTCCTATAGCATTTTTCTTTCCGATGCAGGTCTTGACTTCGAAGCCGCGTGTATGCTCGACTTTGACTGGGTTTCCTGTTGTAAGGAATGCACAAAGAAGTATTCCGGAAAAAATGAGTAACGCCATTCCTAATCCAAGTACAATTGATTGTAATCCAGACGCAGATTGTACTCCTCTAGTTGAAGGGATTATAGAGATTGAAAGGATTATAAAGAACCCTAAAACACTTGAACAGATGAATCCTAGAAGTTGTAAATGTGACATCTTTTCCTCCGTGCTTTGGGGGTGAAGGAACGAATGATCCCGTAACAGGATCATAAAATTGTAGCAAATATATATATATCGATGTCAAGCTAAGCTGGATTTTTTGAATAGATTGTGCTGAGTTTAGTATTTTTCTGAGTATATAAAATGTATCTAAGTTAGTTTTTGAGAATAATATTGCTAAAATTAAGAAAAAATTAGATATAACCCTGCTAAAATTGAAGTCTAGCTAAGAATAACCCTGCTAAAATTGAGAATCAAATCTATTTAGTAATTATCAAGTATATATCTTTATTTTATTAACTTTGTTATAATTGAACCCTCTAGGTAGTTGTAATATCAAATGAAAACAATAAAAGACATAGAAAATCTAGCAGGCAAAAAAGTACTTTTGAGAGCAGACTACAACGTATCTATAGATAATGGAGAAGTTCAAGACGATAGAAAATTAAAAGCTTCTCTCCCGACCTTAGCGTATCTACTAGATCGTAAAGCAAGAATTATATTAATGACCCATCTGGATCGTCCGGGTGGTGAAGTGGTAGAAACTCAGAGGGTTGATCCGATAGCTGAAAAGCTGTCTGATTTTTTAGGTCAATCAGTAAAAAAGCTGGATGAGTACTCAGGAGAAAAAGTGGAGTCTGAGATAGATAATATGGATGAAGGAGGTATAGTAATGTTGGAGAATATTCGCTTTTCACCTGATGAGAGGGAAAATAGCGGCAAACTTGCTCAAAGTTTGGCTGATCTAGCGGATATTTTTGTGTTTGATGGCTTTGGTGTGGCACACCGAGATCATAGCTCGGTAAGCGGTGTTGCGGAAAGTTTAGACAGCTATGCAGGACTTCTGGTTAAAAAAGAGGTGAAGAATCTGGATAAAGTTCTCTCTGAGCCGAGCCGCCCTCTCTCTTTGGTTATGGGGGGAGTGAAGGTCGAGACCAAGCTGCCGGTGATCGAAAAGCTCCAGGATAAAACGGACTATATGATGGCCGGCGGTGGGATTTTAAACACCTTTTTAGCTTCGGAAAATATAGATATAGGCGATTCAGTGTATAATAAAGACTTGCTCGAGCATGCCAACGAGCTATATCAGCTCGAAGAGATCATCAAACCTTTAGATGTAACTGTGGCCAGCACTCAATACAAAAACCGCAGGGTAGAGTACATACGGGACGATACGGCTAAGCTATGTTCAAAAGGTGAGCAGATATTGGATCTTGGGCCTGAAACTATAGGCCGATATCAAGACTATATCGAGCAATCCAAAACCGTAATTTACAATGGAGCCATGGGGTTGTTTGAGCAGTCACCCTTTCATCTGGGAACACAGGCAATTTTGGAGAGTATAGCTAAAGTTGCAGGTAGAGATGATACTTTTACTGTCTTGGGGGGTGGAGAGACGGTGCAATCTTTAAGTTTGATCGATGATAGTAGTGATATTGATTTCATCTCCTCTGGCGGCGGGGCAATGCTGCATTATTTGTCTGGAAAGGAACTTCCCGGTCTTAAGCATTTGTCTGATTAATGTGTTATAATTAACTCAAGTAATTAGTAATTTAATTTTATGGATAACTATAAAGATGACGATTCAAGGCAGGAGGGGTACTTTCGTAGTTTTTTAGGAGACTTTGCTTTTAAAATATTAGTTACTCTTTTCGGTATTCTACTTGTTTATCTCATCTTTTATACTGGAACTTTGATTCGTAATAATCTGAAAGAGTTTCATTATATAGGTCAGGAGAAACTTCAGCAGAAAACTTTATCAGTAAGCGCTTCCGGTAAAGCAAAGGTAGAACCTGATCAAGCTAAAATTAGCTTGGGAATGAGGACCGCTTCTACTAGTGTGAAAAAAGCTCAAAAGGAGAATAATGAGGTTATAAATAAATTAATTTCAGAGCTGAAAGGGCTTGGAGTCAAGAAAGAGGACATTAAAACTACTAACTATAATGTTTATCCTCAATACCAAACATCAAAGCAAAAAGAAGAAGGTGAGCCTGCTAAATATGAAGTCTCTCAAAATGTAAAAGTTACTATTAAAAATTTAGACAAAACTGCTAAAATTATCTCTATGGCCGGGAATTTGGGTGTAAATGATATTGGAAACTTGCAATATGATATTAAAGACAAGGAAGATATAAAAGCAGAAGCTAGAGAAGATGCTATTAAAAAAGCTCGATCCAAGGCTGAAATGATAGCTAAAAAATTAGATACGGAGGTTGTTGAGGTAGTTTCTTATAACGAAAGTGGTTCAGACTTTCACTATCCAAAGATGAGAGAAGCAGCGATGGGTGGTGCAGGTGCAGATATGCCAAAAATTGAGCCTGGACAAGAAGAGGTATCGGTTCAAATTAATGTTGAATATAGGTTGAGATAAATTAAATTAGAATTATGTCTGATATTAAAAACATAAGTGCTCTGGAAATATTAGATTCCAGGGGAAATCCTACATTGAGAACTTGGGTAGAGCTGAAAGACGGGACTGAAGCACAGGCAGCTGTACCTAGTGGAGCTTCTACCGGAGTCCATGAGGCTGTTGAGTTGCGTGATGAGAATAAAGATCGTTTTCATGGAAAAGGGGTACGAAAAGCAGTAGAGAACGTAAACAAAGAAATTTTCTCTGAACTGAAAGGGATAAGTGCCGACAACCAAAGGAAGATTGATCAGGCTATGATTAGCTTAGATGGTACTGATAATAAGGAAAATCTGGGGGCCAATGCAATTTTATCTGTTTCGTTGGCAGTAGCTAGGGCAGCAGCTAAGTCTGGAGAGGTTCCTTTATATCAACATATCCGGGAAAATTTTGATCTGGATTTGTCTAGCTACAATTTTCCTACACCGACAATGAATGTGATAAATGGTGGTGAACATGCAAATAATGCACTTACAGCCCAGGAATTTATGATCGTTCCAGTGTTGGATAATTTTTCTGAAAATGTTCGTGTTGGTTCAGAGATATTTCATCAGCTTAAAGATATTTTGAATAATCAAGATTACTCTACAGCTGTAGGTGATGAGGGTGGTTTTGCGCCTAACTTAAATTCCAATGAAGAAGCATTGGAGTTATTAGTTAAATCTATCGAAAAAACAGGTTATGAACCCGGAACTGAGGTAGGATTAGCTACTGATATTGCAGCTGGAGAGTTTTTTCAAGATGGTAAATATCAATTTTATGAAAATGGCGGACCCATTAAAAAGAATGAATTGATTGAAGAGGTTGAAGATTGGGTTGAGAAATATCCTTTGATATCTATTGAGGACCCGCTTGATCAGGACGATTGGGAAGGTTGGCAGGAATTAACCAAAAGACTAGGGAATGAAGTGGACATTGTTGGTGATGATTTGTTTGTAACAAATAAGGAAAGATTGAAAAAGGGGATTGATATGGATGTCGCTAATGCGATTTTAATTAAAGTAAACCAAATCGGCAGTTTAACTGAGACTATAGAAGCAATAAAGTTAGCTCAAAAAAATAATTACAACATCTCAGTTTCTCATCGCTCAGGCGAGACAGCTGATACCTTTATTTCTGACCTAGCTTTAGCTGTAAATTCGGAGT
>JBDGRL010000068.1:0-1890 GCA_042218065.1 Candidatus Magasanikiibacteriota bacterium
CATGTCTCCCAGGCCATTATCAAAGTCAGCCTGCCTGCTTCTAAGCTCTTATCTACCAGGAAGCTAGCTAGCGGAGCCTCAGTAAAATAAACCCCCGTAGCTGCTGATAAAATTATTATCGCTAATACTATCCAGTATTCTATTTTCATAAAACTATTTTTCCTTTGGTTTAGTCTCTAATCTGATCATGAAAATGATTATTAAAGCAAAAGCAGTCATTGCCATCATAGGAATAGTGATATAACCATAACTCAAAGTAAAATGATCAGAACAAGATACTGAATATCCTACTGTAGAACAAGGCACTAATGGAGATTGAGAAAATTGAATTATATAGTGATACACAGCAATAGCAAGCCCTAATATTGATAATGCTAAGCTATAAGTAGTAATCTCAATATCAGACTTTTTATAGGCTATAGCAAGTAAAATTACCTGAGGATACATTAATATTCTTTGGAACCAGCATAGTTTACAAGGATCATATCCTGCAATTTCAGAATAAAATAAACTTCCGCTAGTGGCTACTACTGATACTATCAAAGCAGATAAAATCAACCTTGCATCGATAGGCTGGAAAACTTGATTCAACCAGCCTTTCGCTTGCTCACTTTTGTAAGAAAGCAGCCACAGCAAAACTGAAAATAATATGAATACATCACCAATTATAGTTAAAATTGCCAAAATATTATCTACAAAATCTATATACATATTATAAAAATTAAGTCTTATTTTTCATTTTCGCTTAATATATTGTATCATAGAGCTGAGTTAATTCATAATATACAATATGAAGAAAATTTCTCTCAACCAAAATTGCCAAATACCTATACTCGGATTTGGAACCTGGCAGCTGAAAGACAAAGAAGGGAGATCCGCTATAGAAAAAGCACTTGAGGTGGGATATAGACACATCGACACAGCTGACATTTATGGAAATCACAAAGAAGTAGGTAAAAGTATCCAGGTCAGTAACATCGATAGGGGTGATATTTTTCTGACCTCAAAAATTTGGCATTCTGATCTAGAAAGTCAACAAATCATAGACAATACAAAAAGGTTTTTAGAAGAACTACAAACGGAATATCTGGATTTGCTGCTAATTCACTGGCCGAACAAAGATATAGAAATTGCTGAATCACTAGAAGCAATGAACAAACTAAAAGATGATGGATTAATCAAATCAGTAGGGGTGTCTAATTTTACTATCAAACACCTAAAAGAAGCGCTAGAAACGGGGTTTGATTTTTCTAATAATCAAGTGGAGTTCCACCCTAGTTTATACCAGCCTGAGCTAAAGCAGTTTTGTGAAGAAAATGATATCGTAATGACCGCCTATTCCCCCATCGGACAAGGGCAAGATTTGGACTTACCCATTATTCAGGAGATGGCTGAAAAATATAACAAACCTGAATGTCAGGTAATACTAAACTGGATCATACAAAAAGACATAGTAGCCATTCCCCGCTCTTCCAACCCTCAACATATCCAAGAAAACTTTGGCGCTACCGATTGGATTTTAAAACCAGAAGATATAAAGAAAGTAAACAATAAAGCAGCTAAAAACAACAGGATAATAAATCCATCAATCGCAGAATTTGATTATTAACTTGTGTTTGACCTATAAGTGACACAAACTTATAATTCAACCAATTCATCTCTAATCTCATATTTCTAAGTCAATGAAAATATTAAGCATAGAATCCTCCTGTGATGATACTTCCGTTACTCTACTAAAAGCAAGTCAAGAAGGTTTTTTACCATTAGAAGAAAAAACAGCAAGTCAGATAGAAGTTCACAAAAAATACGGAGGTGTAGTTCCTGAGATAGCGGGCAGAAAACACGCAGAAAAAATAGTACCCACTATCGAAGCGGTTATGAACGACTTTG
>JBDGRL010000069.1:0-5114 GCA_042218065.1 Candidatus Magasanikiibacteriota bacterium
GGAGCAATAACCCGGATTTTATCGCTTTGTTTTAGTTTATTTGGGACTTTCATTTATTTAGATGTAAATTCTATAAATTCTTTTACCCCCTCCATTAACTCATCTTGCTTTATATTTGCTCCGTTGTCTGCAACTATAACGCTCAAATTATAATACCCAAATTCAATTGGGTTAAAATCTCTATCTACAAAATTATCAAAAAAAGGAAATAAGTTTTCTGGTTTTTCTTTAATAGAGTTTTTATCTTGGTCGGAGTCTCATACTTGAATTTAATAACTCTAATCACACTTTCTCTTATGTATTCTAAGCTTAAGTAGTTCACAACAGACTATCTTTTAGATAATTCTTTAATTGCTTTACCAAAATTTTTTTCAATTTTCTTTTCAACTTCTTTATTTCTGTCAGTCAGCACATTATCTTCGTGGTCTGTTTGTTTCTTCTTTTCGTTTTTAAAGATTTTATTCAAAAACTTCATGAGATCTTCAGTTAATACGAGTTCAAACTAACACAAATTAAGCTAAAAAGCTAGATGGTAAAAATTTGTTGCGCCAAAAACAACTATTTAAAGTATTGTTGCAGATAAGTTGAATACCTGGAACAACCTGTCTCTATTTACTAATTAATTTTTTAGTTTTGTTATATAACCATTAGTCAAAATTTTCCGCCAATAGCCCATAAAAGATATTATCTTTGATATCACCGGTAGCTTCCACCTTTTGTGCTTCTCTTTGTACACCTTCTCGTTTAAAATCAAATTTCTCCAATAATTTTTGAGAAGCAATATTGTCAGTATATACTTTAGCTTCTATTCTTCTAAGATCTAACTCGTCAAAACCAAGTTCCAACACTTTCTCTAAAGCTTCACTCATATATCCTTGTCGCCAATATTTTTCAGCAAGCCAGTAACCAAGTTTTCCCACTTCTTCGTCTTTATCTTTTTTGCCAATACTAATAGTGCCTAAAAAATTACTACTATCTTTTTCCTCTATAGCAAAACAATAATCAGACCTTGGCTCTTCTTCTTTTTGTTCTATACATTTTTCGATAAACTCCTCTGCATCCTTTTTGTCATAAGGGTGTGGCACCACAGCAAGGTTTTTTGTGATATTGATATTATTAATTAGATCAGCTAAAATTTCTGCATCATCCATTCTTAATTCTCTAAGTTTTAATCTTTCGGTTGTTAGTTCCATATGTTTATTTTATTTTGTGAATAAAATTTAACACAATTTAGGAGTAAAATCCAGCTTAATTAAATCTATACTCCATCTCCACATGCATTTCGCCGCTTTCATCCGGTTTTGGTTCACCAGTTTTTTCAAAACCCCAATCTTGATATAAAGAAACTAAATCTATATGGCTATTTATTTCAACTTTTTCTATATCCTGTTTAGAAAGTTTTTCTAAAATATAATCCATCAATTTTTTAGCATAACCTTTACCTCTGTACTCTTCTCTAGTTGCAAGCCAATCCATTGTTATATTACCATTTTCAAAAAATACCTGCACCACAGAAACTACCTGATCTTTCAATAAAACCAAATAAGTGTCAACATTTTGCTCATCATATTTTCTCAACTCTTTTTTTGTTAGTCCCACTTCATCTATGAATACTTCTTCTAACAATTCATAAGCTTTATCTAATTCAGTTTTGGTTTTTGCTTGTTTTATTTTCATAGCTTACCAACCACTTACTTCTAAAACCTCCTCAGCATCTTTTTTAATTATCTCACCCCACTCATAATCCTCCAAATTATTTAAATAATCTTTCACTAAATAAAAACCTATAGCATAACCGGACCACAAAGGAAAATCATCTTCTGAGTAGAAAAATTTATATCTAAAATCCTCATCTTCGGAGTACAACATACCTTTGTTTTCTCTGAAGACTTCCTGTGCCTCTCCTCTGTTGTCTATACCACTGCCTTTTGCGATCCTGGTCTTTTCTTTGTCCATAATATCAGCTGCAAAATTCTCAGCCATTCCGTCTTGTATTATGTGTCTCAACACATTGCCGTAGCACTCCCCATAAGAAAAAAAATGAAATCTTACTGCATGATTATATTCATGTAAAACAACCTCTTGTAGTGATTCCAGATTATCTTCATTAAACTCAGGATGTATACAAAGCTGAAAAAATACAGCTTCTCTAGCCCTCCCGCTTACACAACCCATCTTATCTTTTACAAAATCACTTTCAGTTGCAAACAGCAATATTTCACACTTATTACAAGAAATATAATCAAAAGCTTTTTGGGTACTCTTCTCCACTTCCTTCATAATAAACTCTTCTTGTTCTCCTAGGTCTTGCTTATAGTCCAGGAAGCTATAAATGCAACTTTTTTTGTTGTTATACTTTATTGAAGTTTTTTGCATAAACTTGGTTTACAATAATATCTTTCTCGTCTAGTATAAAATAAAGATGCAATAATTCAAATAAAATCAAACTGATGAACAAAAAAAGAATTATAGACTACCAAGAAATGCTCAATACACCGATAGAAGAAAACGGTGAAGATTTGATGTGCATACAAGAACAAACAGATGAAATCATATGTGAATATGAGAAAGAAGATATGATTCCTTATACTGGCGATAAAATGTATGCTAGAGCAACTGTAGTGAAAAAACTGATTAAAGCCAATAATCTACTCAAACAAAAAGATAATAACCAGAAGCTGAGAGTAGTTTATGCTTATCGTCACCCTGAAATACAAGAAAAATATTTCAAAAACAAAAAACAAGAACTAAGAGAGGAAAATCCTAACTTAAGGGGTAAAGAATTAAACGCTTTAGTGCACAACTTTGTTGCGGTACCAAAAGTTGCAGGACATCCCACTGGAGGTGCCGTAGATCTTACTATAACTTCACCGAAAGGAGATCTGGATATGGGTACTGGAATAGCTGATTACTCAGACAAAGACAAGATAAAAACATTTAGCGATAAAGTAACTGAAAAACAAAAAGAGAATAGAAACTTATTGAGAGAGGTAATGCTAGAAGCAGGTTTTGCTCCATTTAATGGTGAGTGGTGGCATTTTTCTTATGGAGACCGGGAGTGGGCTGTTTATTATGATAAAAATCATGCAATTTACGATCAGATTTTAATAAAAAAATAATTATGAGTGTCGAAGCCAAAGAAGGATTAGTTTATATTGTAGAAGCTGCAGACGGAAATGCTACAGCAATTCAAATCTTTCAAGAAAAGACTTTAGAAGAGTGTCATAAGATTGGTAGTTCTTTGATTGGTAACTATAAAAAACCACCGTACAACGTAGAGCAGGCCGGGATTCTTCTATTAAATGATGACCATTTTGAAATGTCCGGTGGTGAGTTTTGTGGTAATGCTTCTCGGGCTGTATCAATGCTGCTTGCTAATTATTATGAAAGTAGAAATGTGGGGTTTACTATCTCTGGATTTGAAAGAAAGGTAGAAGGTAAGATAGAAAAGGAAGAATTTGAAAAAGGAGATAAAATTAAAGTAAAATGCTTTTTTCCTGATTATTGCAACCAACTTTCTACAAAGGAAATCAATCTTTCTGGTGATAAAACTACAATAGTCGACATGGGAGGAATTGTACATGTATTGATTGACTCTAATCTCCCTGAAGATTATGAAATACAACACCAGAAAATCACTCAAAAGCTCGGGCTCGAAAACCGTAGTGCAGTTGGGGTTGATTGGCTCCGAGAAACTGAACAGGGTGTTTACATGGACCCTGTAGTGTGGGTAAACAACGGAGCTGATAATGGAAGAGGTTCTTTCTTTTACGAAGGATCCTGTGGTTCCGGTAGTATTGCAGCAGCTCTGGTGAAAGAAGAACAAGATATTTTTCAACCCTCCGGTGAGAAAATCCTTGTGAAGATTGAAGGAAACGACATTACTTTAACCAGTAATATGGAGATAACTCACGTTATCTGACCTACATTACTTTAAGATAAACCAAACAATCGAAGTTAAAACTAATAAAGGAACAACTATAAAAATTAAAAATACAATAATATAATCTTTAACACCTCTACCCTCAACAAAATAAAACAAAAATACAACCTTCCCAATTTGCAGGTACAAAACAAAGTAGATCGTGGTTACTTAAGCCATAACTTTATTCTAACCAACAAAAACCAGAAGTTTTTCCTCAAGCAATATAGACATACAGACAAAAACAAAGTTCAACAAATCATAAATATCGTTCACTTCTTTCAATCCCGTGGCATCCCAACAATCGAGCCATTAACCAACGAACAAAACGAAAAAATTACAACCATCGGTAACAAACACTTCGGCTTGTTTCCATACATTGATAAAAAAGAAGTCAACAGAGGTGAAGTCAACAAACAAATGGTAAAGTCAATGGCGGAAACTTTGGCTCAGATTCACAAAATAGGACAAAAAGATGACCTGCCCGAAGCGGAAAAGAAAAATATCAGCTGGAGTAAAGATAAGCTAGATGAAAAAGCAAAGCAGGTTAAAAAAGTAATAACAGACAAAGACAAATCCAGCCAATATGACCAACTAGCACAACGCACTATAGAAGCCAAACTCAAACTAGCACAGCAATACCCGATCCAACCCGATCAGCTGGATCTAGAATATAACTGTCTAATTCACGGTGATTTTCACTGTGAGAATGTATTTTTAAACGAGCAGAACAAAGTTGCCTATGTCTACGACTGGGATAAGGCAAAGATGGCTCCAAGATGCTGGGAGGTAATACGCTCGTTAATCTATACAATCTTCAACAAAAAATATAACAAGCAGAAAATAAATCAAGCCCAGCTGTATTTAAAAACTTACCAAGACAATTACAAACTAACCAACGAACAAGTAGAGACAGGGGTCAAGGCAATAGCGCTAAATAATATCTACTCCATGTGGGTGCTGGAAGAATATTACTTAAAAGACAACAAAAGAGTAAAATCGCTTTTAGAGGCAGAACTAAAGCGGATACAGTTTTTTGGAGAGGGTTTAAATAAGGTGGTTGAGAGATTTAAGGTTTGAGTGTCTAATTTTAATTTTATAGAATAAAATTGTCCTTTGGTCATATTTCAGACCGAAGGGGAAATACATCTTAGAGCTACCCTCTGTGAGGAGGGTAGCTATGTTTTTTGTG